>NZ_JBFNXQ010000099.1:0-18107 GCF_041018925.1 Geodermatophilus maliterrae | reverse complement strand
CCACGGGCCTCCATGCTGTGTCCGAGGGGGAGGAACACAGCGCTTCCGCAGATGCCGGTGCCGGAGGTACCGGTCAGCCGTAGACGTCGGCGCGGTGCGAGATGCGCACGACCCGGACGAGGACCTCGTCGTCGTGGATCGAGTAGACGACGCGGTACTGGCCCCGTCGCGCGGACCAGTAGCCCTCGAGGTCGAAGCGCAGCGGCTTCCCGACGCGGTACGGGTCTGCGGCCAGCGGCCCGAAGAGAAAGTCGACGACCGCGACAGCCACCGCCTCGGGGAGGTCCCGCTCGACGGCACGCTTGGCCGCTGCCGAGAGGACCACGGTGAACCGATGAGGGCCGGTCACCGCCGGCGGGCCGCGAGTGCGGCCCGCACCTCGGCCTCGCCGTAGACCTCACCGGCGGCCATCGCCTCCTTGGCCTGCCTGATGTCCGAGCGTGCTCGAGGATCGGAGAGGATCTCCAAGGTCTCCACAAGGGACTCGTAGTCCTCGACGGCGAGGATGACCGCGACCGGGCTCCCGTTCCTGGTGACGGTGACGCGTTCGTGCGTGCCGGCGACCTCGTCGATCACCTGGCGGAAGTGCGCCTTGACCGCCGCCAGCGACTGCGTCGTCATGACCTCAATTGTGGTCAGCTAGCCAGCCACGGTCAAGGAGCTCGGCCGGGGTTGCCGGGGGATGCGGTGTGGGTGGAACCTCGCAGCAGGGGGATCGACGGCAGTCGTGATCCAGCCACCTGTTGCGACGTGGAAGCTCCAGGTCTCAGGCTGTCCTCGCCGAGGGTCGCCTGCAGCGCTCGGGCCCATGCCTCGTGGTCATCGTCGATCGGACGGCGGCCAGAGGATTACGCCAGATCCACTGGAGGATGTGGGTTGTCCGTCGAGTGACCGCTGCGCTTTGCTGGCGTCGAGCCCTGACTCATCCGTCCGCGCTGGTAGGACGCCTGGCCCTGCTCGGTTGGACTCGCATGGGCTCTCCCGGCATCTTCGGGTAGTCCGGCGGATAGGGCAGGTCGCCCAGGCCGTCGTCCCTGGCCTGCCGCTCGGCCAGCTCCAGCAGCGGCTCGATGCCGAAGGCGTGCCCGGCCATCCCGGCGTGCTTGTCACCGACGGCCTTGAGCCGGGCCGGCATGGTCAGCACGTCGAAGTCGGTGGGGACGACGTCGGGCAGCTCGTCCCAGTCCAGCGGCGCCGACACCGGGGCGTGCGCCTTGGGCCGGATGGAGTAGGCCGAGGCGATCGTGCGGTCCCGGGCCATCTGGTTGTAGTCGATGAAGATCTTCTCGCCGCGCTCCTCCTTCCACCACGACATCGTCACGCGGTCGGGCAGCCGCCGTTCCAGCTCGCGGCCGAAGGCGATGACCGCCCGCCGCACCTCGGGGAAGGTCCACCGCGGCCGGATCGGCACGTACACGTGCACCCCGCGCCCGCCGGAGGTCTTCGGCCAGCCCTCCATGCCGAGCTCGTGCAGCAGCTCGCGCACGTGCGGGGCGACCCACACCGCGTCGGAGAAGTCCGTGCCCGGCTGCGGGTCGAGGTCGATGCGGATCTGGTCGGGCTGCTCGACGTCGTCCTTGGACACCGGCCACGGGTGGAACGTGAGCGTCCCGAGGTTGGCGCACCAGGCCACGACGGCCACCGAGTCGGGCGCGATCTCGTCGGCGGTCCGCCCGCTGGGGAAGGTGATGTGCGCCGTCGGCACCCAGTCGGGCGCGTTCTTGGGGACCCGCTTCTGGTAGAAGGCGTCGCCGGTGTTGTCCATCCGGGTGGACAGCCGGGCGCCCTCGAACACCCCGCCGGGCCAGCGCTCGAGCGTCGTCGGCCGGTCCCGGAGCGCGAACAGGATCCCCTCACCGACGGCGACGAAGTACTCGACGACGTCGATCTTGCGGATCCCGCGCTCGCCGAAGTACGGCTTCTCCGGCGAGGAGACCCGCACCTCCCGCCCGTCGACCGACAGGACGACGGCGTCCTTGCTGCTGCTGGCCATGGGCTCCTCGTCTCGGGGCGGCGGGTCAGGCGGTCAGGCGGCGGGGCAGGTCAGCCCGTCCTGCGGCGCGACGAGGTCGATGAGGTACGCGTTCACCGCGTCGGTGACGCAGGGCGTCCTCGGGTACGAGGTGTGCCCCTGGCCCTGCCAGGTCACCAGCACGCCGGACCCGAGGTCCTCGGCCATGTCGACCGCGCCGGGCAGCGGGGTCACCGGGTCCCCGGAGTTGCCGACGACCACGATCGGCGCGCTGCCGTCGGCGTCCCGCTCGGGCAGCGGGGTGCGCGGGGCGTCCCAGGCCGCACAGCTGTAGAGGCCCGCGGCGGCGCCGGCGCCGAAGAGCGGGTACCGCTGCGACCACTCCTGGGCCAGCTGCAGGACCTGCTCCTCGCCGTAGGTCTCGTCCTCGGGGGTGTCGGCGCAGGTGATCGCCACGTTGGCGTCGAGCAGGTTGGTGTAGCTGCCGTCGTCGAGCCGGCCCGAGTAGCTGTCGGCCAGGGAGAGCACGCCGGCCGCGTCGCCGGTGCCCGCGGCCGACAGGGACTGCGACAGCTGCGGCCACCTCGCCGGGTCGTACATCGCGGCGAGCACGGCGGTCATGATCACCCCCGGCGTCGCACTGCGGGTCTCACCGGGCGCGCTGCTCGCGATGGGCGCGCCGGCGGCCGCGGCGAGCAGGTCCTCGAGGAAGCGGCGCGGGTCACCGCCGAGCGGGCAGCCCGAGACCAGGCCGGTGCAGTCGGCCGCGAAGGCGTCGAAGCCGGCCTCCAGCCCGGCGGAGGCGGCCTCGGCCTTCTCCCGCTGGTCGGCGTCGGGGTCCTCCGCGGCGTCCAGCACCAGCGCGCGCACCCGGTCGGGGTGGAGCTCGGCGTAGGTCGAGCCGAGCGTGGTGCCGTAGGAGTAGCCGAGGTAGGTCAGCTGGTCGTCGCCGAGCGACTCGCGCAGCAGGTCCATGTCGCGGGCGGTGTCGACGGTGTTGAAGGTGCCGAGCGCCTCCGCGTACTCCTCGGCGCAGGCGTCGGCGGCCTCGTCGGTGAGTGCGAGGACCTGGTCCATCTGCTCCGGCGTCGTCGGGCGCGGCTCGGCGGCGACCGACC
The DNA here is from genome assembly GCF_041018925.1 of Geodermatophilus maliterrae. Taxonomy (NCBI): domain Bacteria; kingdom Bacillati; phylum Actinomycetota; class Actinomycetes; order Geodermatophilales; family Geodermatophilaceae; genus Geodermatophilus; species Geodermatophilus maliterrae. The sequence goes on along the minus strand of NZ_JBFNXQ010000099.1, from coordinate 15,017 downwards.
GGTCCTTGAGGTCGGCCGGGATGCACTCGACCGGCGTCGACAGGCCCACGCCGCGCGGGTCGAACCCGACGAGGTCGAAGCGGCGCAGCACGTCCTCGGGCAGGGTCAACGCCTGGCTGAGGACGAAGTCCGCGCCCGAGGCGCCGGGGCCACCCGGGTTGACCAGCAGCGAGCCGATCCGGTCGGTCTGGCCGGCCAGCTTCGCGCGGATGAGGAACAGCGGGAGCGTCTCGCCGTCGGGCTCGTCGTGGTCGATGGGCACCTCGGTGCGGCCGCACTCGAAGAACAGGTCGCGCTCGCTGCCCGGCGTGCCGGCGATGAGGCCGGTGATCTGCGCGTCGCAGTCGGTCCAGGTGATCGGCGCGGCCTCGGCCTCCGCTGCCGTCGTCGCGGCGGCCGACGTCTCCGAGGCCTGCGGCGACCCGGAGGAGGTGCAGCCGGTGACCGCCAGGAGCAGCCCGGTCGAGGCGGCGAGCAGGCCGCGGCGCAGAGACACGATCACCACCGTAAGAGGCGTGCGGGAGCGGCCTCCGTGCAGGGACCCGTCGCGAGCCCGCGAGTGGCGAGGGGCACGGGGGTCCCTCACCCGTCGAAGACCTCGGCCAGGTCGTAGCGCACCGGGACCTCGAGCTGGTCGTAGGTGCAGCTCTGCGGCTCGCGGTCGGGCCGCCACCGCAGGAACTGCCCGGTGTGCCGCAGCCGCCGGCCCTCGAGCTGGTCGTACTTGACCTCCACCACGAGCTCGGGCCGCAGGGGCACCCAGGAGAGGTCCTTCTTGGCGTTCCACCGGCTCTGCGCGCCGGGCATCCGGTGCTCGCCGTCGGCCTGCACCTCGGCGTTCGCCCACTCCCGCCAGGGGTGGGTCTCCAGCGCGTCGGTCCGGTAGGGCGCCAGTTCCTCCACCAGCTCGGCCCGTCGCGCCATCGGGAACGACGCCGCGACGCCGATGTGCTGCAGGCCGCCCTCGTCGTAGAGCCCCAGCAGCAGCGAGCCCACGATCGGGCCGCTCTTGTGCCAACGGAACCCGGCCACCACGCAGTCGGCGGTGCGCACGTGCTTGACCTTGGTCATCAGCCGCTGGTCCGGGCCGTAGGGCAGGTCGGCGGCCTTGGCGACGACGCCGTCGAGCCCGGCCCCCTCGAACTCCTCGAACCAGCGCTGCGCCGTCGTCACGTCCTGGGTGACGGCGGTGACGTGCACCCGCTCGGTGGACGTCACCGCGTCGTGCAGCCGGGCCTGCCGCTGCGCGAACGGGGTCTCCAGCAGCGACTCGTCGCCCAGCGCCAGCAGGTCGAAGGCGACGAAGTGGGCCGGCGTCTCCTCGGCGAGGAGGTCGACCCGCGACTGCGCCGGGTGGATGCGCTGCAGCAGCGACTCGAAGTGCAGCCGGTCGCCCTGCGGGACGACGATCTCGCCGTCGACCACGCAGCGCTCGGGCAGCGCCTCCTTCACCGCGGCCACGACCTCGGGGAAGTAGCGGGTCAGCGGGCGCTCGTTGCGGCTGCCCAGCTCCACCTCGTCACCGTCACGGAAGACGATGCACCGGAAGCCGTCCCACTTCGGCTCGTAGAACAGGCCCTCCGCGGTGGGCAGCTTCGTCGTGGCCTTGGCCAGCATCGGCTTCACCGGCGGCAGCAGGGGCAGGTCCATGCCGGTCAGTCAAGCAGCGGGGTCCGGCGGCGCACAGGTCGCCGTCGACCGAACGGGTGGTCGGGAGCCGTTCCCCGAGGACTCCCGCCAGTGGACCAGCTGCCATGACCAGGACGGTGGGCGCGCACGAGGCCGAGACCCACCTGTCCCGGCTGCTCGAGCAGGTGGCCGCCGGCGAGGAGGTCGAGATCACCAACCGCGGCAAGGTGGTGGCCCGGCTCGTGGGACCGGCGCGCCGGACGCCGAACTCCGGGTTCGACCGCGGGAACGTCTGGATCGCCGACGACTTCGACGACCTCCCCGAGGACCTGCAGCGGGCGTTCGAGGGGCGGAGCGAGGGTCCTCCTCGACACCCGAGTGCTCGTGTGGGCCGCCACCACTCCCGAGCGGCTGGGAACGGGCCTCCACCTGCTCGCGGACGCCGACAGTCGGCTGGCGTCGGCGGTGTGCGTGTGGGAGCTGGCGGTCGAGCACCTCCCGGACGTGCACCGCGACCCGTCCGACCGGCTCCTGGCCGCTCAGGCCGTCGCCGAGGGAGCCGTGCTGCTGACCGCGGACGACCGCCTGACGGGCTACGGGGCCGCCGTCCGGCTGGTCGGCTGCGCCGTGCCGGGCCCTCCCGTGCCTGCCGGGGCACACTGGCCCGACGTCCGGTCGGGCGCCGGGGAGCGCAGGAGGAGCGGATGAGAGATGCGGCAGCTCGGACGCTGGCTGCCTTCATGGCCGTCAGCGGGATCACGCACTTCACGTCCCCCGGCTACTACCGGGACCTCGTCCCGTCGTGGGTGCCGGCCCGCCCGGCCGTGGTCGCGCTCAGCGGAGCGGCCGACGTCGCCGTCGGCACACTGGTCGCCGTCCCCGCCACCCGCCGCGCCGGCGGCTGGGCGACCGCGGCGCTGATCACCGCCTACCTGCCCGCCCACCTCGACCCGCTCCGCCGCGCGCGGTCCGCCCAGCGGGCGGTCGACCGCCCCGCCGGGGTGGCGGCACGGGTCCTGGTGAACCTCGGCTACGTGGCCTGGGCGGTCCGGGTGGCGCGCTCCGGCCGGTCCGGCAGGGCGTAGCGGGTGAAGAGGACGCCGTCCTCCTCGAGCACCTGCAGCAGACGGGGCCGGACGACGCCGGGCAGCGCGTCGGTCACCAGCCGGCCGCCGCCGCCGACGAGCGCGGGCGCGACGGTGAGATCCAGCTCGTCGACCACCCCGGCCGCCAGCGCCGACGTCAGCAGGGCCGGGCCGCCCTCGCAGACCAGCTGCTCCAGGCCGCGGTCGGCCAGCCGGTCCAGCGCCAGCGGCAGGTCGACGTCGTCGTCCCCGCAGACGAGGACGTCGACGCCGGCGTCGGCGAGCGCTGCCCGCCGGTCCGGGTCGGCCGCCGCGCAGGTCACGAGGACCGTCGGTGCGAGGGCCAGCCGGTCGCCCGGGGCCGGTGAGGCCCGCCGCGAGACGACGACGACCGGCGCGGACACCGGCCGCCCGAGCGCGGCCCGCAGCCGTCCGACCGCGGAGTCCGCGGCCACCGGGCGGTACCCCTCGGCGGCCGCGGTCCCGTGCCCGACGAGCACCGCGTCGGCCAGGGCCCGCAGCACCCGGAACACCCGCTTGTCACCCGGGGAGCCCAGACCCGCGCTCCTCCCCTCCACGGTGATCGCGCCGTCGAGGGAGACCACGAAGTCCACCCGCACCGAGCGCCCGGGCGGCAGCGCGTAGGCGTCCGCGAGCTCGACGTCGTCCAGCGGCCCGCCGTCCGGGTCCGGCAGCAGCCGGCGCACGTCAGTGCGTGCTGAGGACGGCCGCGCTCTCCGGCGGCAGCGTCACCGTGGCGCCGTCGATCGCGGGGAGCTCGCTCGTGGCGAACAGCACGTCGGTGGGTGCCCGGTCGAGGTCGACCTCGCGCGGCCGGTCGGCGAGGTTGGCGACCACGCGCAGCGCACCGCGGTGCACGACCAGCCAGCGGTCGGCGTCGTCCCAGGCGACCTCCACCGAGGTCAGGTCGGCGTCGGTGAGCTCCGGCTGGGCCCGGCGCAGGGCCAGCAGTGCCCGGTGCACGGCCAGCAGCTGCGCGTGCGGCTCCCGATGCGGCTCGGACCAGTCGAGCTTCGAGCGGGTGAAGGTCTCGGGGTCCTGCGGGTCGGGCACCTCGTCGGCGTCCCAGCCGTGCTCGGCGAACTCGCCCTTGCGGCCCTGCGCCGTCGCCCGGCCGATCTCCGGGTCGGTGTGGCTGGTGAAGAACTGCCACGGCGTCGAGGCGCCCCACTCCTCGCCCATGAACAGCATCGGGGTGAACGGGCTGGTCAGCACCAGCGTCGCACCGACGGCGAGCAGGCCGGGGGAGAGGGACGCCGAGACCCGGTCACCGACGGCGCGGTTGCCGATCTGGTCGTGGTCCTGCAGGTAGCCGAGGAACTTCCAGCCCGGCAGCCGCGCGGTGTCCACCGGCCGGCCGTGGTGGCGGCGGCGGAAGCTCGACCAGGCGCCGTCGTGGAAGAACGCGCCGGTCAGCGTCCTGGCCAGCCCGGCGAGCCCGGCGTCGGCGAAGTCGCGGTAGTAGCCCTGGCCCTCGCCGGTGAGCGTGGCGTGCAGCGCGTGGTGGAAGTCGTCGCTCCACTGCCCGGTCATGCCCAGGCCGCCGGCCGCTCGCGGGGTCACCGTGCGCGGGTCGTTGAGGTCGCTCTCGGCGATCAGCGTGAGCGGCCGGCCCTCGGCCACCGACAGCCGGTCGACCTCGCGGGCCAGCTCCTCGAGCACGTGGGTGGCCCGCTCGTCGACCAGCGCGTGGACGGCGTCGAGCCGCAGCCCGTCGACGTGCATGTCGCGCAGCCACATCAGCGCGTTGTCGACGATGTAGCGGCGGACCTCGTCGGAGTCCGGGCCCGACAGGTTGACCGACTCGCCCCAGGTGTTGGCGCCGCCCTCGGCGAAGATCGGCATGTAGAGGGGCAGGTAGTTCCCGGACGGGCCGAGGTGGTTGTAGACGACGTCCTGGACGACGCCGAGGCCGCGCTGGTGGCAGGCGTCGACGAAGCGCTGGTAGGCCGCCGGGCCGCCGTAGCTCTCCTGCACCGTGTACCAGAGGACGCCGTCGTAGCCCCAGTTGTGCGTGCCGTCGAAGCCGTTGACCGGCAGCAGCTCGACGAAGTCGACGCCGAGGTCGACCAGGTGGTCCAGCCGCGTGATCGCGGCGTCCAGCGTGCCCTCGGGGGTGAAGGTGCCGACGTGCACCTCGTAGACGACGCCGCCGGCCAGCGGGCGCCCGGTCCACGCACGGTCGCCCCACGCGTACGCGGCCGGGTCGAAGCGGCGGGAGAGGCCGTGCACGCCCTCGGGCTGGCGCCGCGAGCGCGGGTCGGGACGGGGGGTGTCGTCCTCGCCGAGCAGGTAGCCGTAGTCGGCCTCCGGTGCGGCCTCGACCTCGGCCCGCCACCAGCCGGCGTCGTCCCGGCGCATCTCGTGCACCGACCCGTCGACCTGCAGGCGGACCCGCTCGGGGACCGGCGCCCAGACGGCGAACTCGACGGGTGCGGACATGCAGGGGCCTCCAGGAGTCGGCGGGGTGACCGGGGAGGTGTGCCCACCCGGGTTGCGGTCAACCCCGGGGCGGTACGGCAGCCGGGGGGAGGAGCTCCCCCCGGCTGCCGTGCGGCTCACGGGAGCTGCAGCACCTGACCGACGTGGATGCGGTTCGGGTTGCCGACCGAGTCGCGGTTGGCCGCGAACAGCGCCCGCCAGCCCCCGTCGACGCCGTGCGCGTGGGCGATCCTGCCCAGCGTGTCACCGCGCTCGACGGTGTGGGAGTCGCCCCCGGCCTCCGCCGGAGCGGCGGCCGGAGCGGGAGCCGGAGCCGCCGCCGGGGCCGGGGCAGGGGCGGGCGCCGCGGCCGGGGCCGCGCCGGCCTCGGGCGCGGACGGGTCGAGGGCCTTGCCGCAGCTGGGCCAGGCACCCGGGCCCTGCACGTCGAGCGTGCGCTCGGCGACGGCGATCTGCTGCGCCTTGCTCGCCAGGTCGGCGCGCGGGGCGTGGTCGAGGCCGCCGAAGGCCGCCCAGGTGCTCTGGCTGAACTGCAGGCCGCCGTAGTAGCCGTTGCCGGTGTTGATGCTCCAGTTGCCACTGGACTCGCACTGGGCGACGGCGTCCCAGTCGTTGGGCGCGGCCGCGGAGGCCGGGCCGGCGAGGACGCCGATCGAGGTGGCCGCGATGCCGACGGTGACGGCGGTGCGGCGGGCCAGCGTGGCCATCCGCTGCGGCGTCGAGGCGCGCCGGCGACCGGTGACGGACGTGGACGAGGACATGGCTGTACTCCGATCCGCCGCCTGCGAGGTGAGCTGTCGGGTTCGGAGCGATCGGTGCCCCGGCCGCACGACGTGCGGCTTCACCCCGAGACGGTGCTGCCTGGCCCCCGTGGCACGGCGGCGACCGTCGAAGTGGGTCCCCCACCCCCGTCCTGGCGGTGCAGGAGGAACGGACGCCGACGGACGGGGTTGGGCGGATCGGCTCCGGCGCCCGGCTCTCTGTCGGCCGGGTGCGCGGGCAAAGGTAACGGCCGGGTCACGGCGGGGCACGTCGCGCCCCAGGGGTCCCGGGCGTGTCGGCCCGCGTCGGCCCGGAGGGCCGTCCGCGTCACCGCTGGTCACACCGCCGCGGGCGGGCGTCCTCCCGCGGCGGTGTGACCTCGACCTCAGTCGCGGACCAGCAGGGCCACCGGCAGCCGGGCCAGGAGCTCGCCCACCGGCGTGCCGCCGGCGTCGGAGACGACGCGCGCGCCGGTGAGGACGTCGCGCCAGGCGCCGGTCGGCAGGGCCAGCGCGGTGTCGCCCCAGCCGGCGGCGGCCAGGCCGACCGGCAGGCGGGTCGCCACGGTCACCGCGCCGTCCTGCCCCTCGGCGCCCCGGTCGAAGGCGACCACGTGACCGGCGGCCGACCCGGTGACCTCGACCGGGCGGTAGCCGGCGAACAGCTCCGGGGAGTCCCGGCGCAACCGCAGCACCCGGGAGACGACGAGCAGCTTGGCCGCGCCGGTGTCGTCGACGGGGGGCACCTCCCCGCCGTCGAGCCGGGCCAGCAGCTCCCGGCGCCGGTCGTAGTCGACCGGGCGGCGGTTGTCCGGGTCGACCAGCGAGCGGTCCTCCAGCTCGGTGCCCTGGTAGACGTCGGGGACGCCGGGCATCGTGAGCTGCAGCAGCTTCTGCGCCAGCGCGTTGGACCGCCCGGCCGGGCCGGTGCGGGCGACGAACTCCTCGACCTCGGCGTTGGTCGTCGCGTCGTCGTAGGCGGCGTCGACCAGTGCGTGCAGCCGGGTCTCGAACGCCTCGTCGACGTCGGTCCAGGTGGTCGAGGTGCCGGCCTCGCGGGCGGCCTTCTCGGCGTAGGCGTGCGCCCGCTCGCGCGCCAGCGGCCAGGCGCCCACCAGGTTCTGCCAGACCAGGTGGGCCAGCGGCCGGTCGGACAGCGGGTGCCGGGACAGCCACCGCCGCACGAGCTCCGCCCACTCGGTCGGCACCTCGGCGAGGACGGCCAGGCGGGCCCGGGTGTCCTCGCTGCGCTTGGTGTCGTGGGTGGTCAGCGTGGTCATCGACTCGGGCCTGCGCGCGACCCGGCGGCCCTGCGCCTCGTGGAACTCCTCGACCGTGCTGCCGAAGCGGGCCGGGTCGCCGCCCACCTCGTTGAGCACCACGAACCGCGCCCAGCGGTAGTAGGCGCTGTCCTCGACGCCCTTGGCCATCACCGGGCCGCTCGTCTGCTCGAAGCGGGTGGCCGCCTCGGTGCCGGCCTGCGACAGCACCGAGTGCAGCGCGTCCACGGCCGCGACCAGGTCGGGCCGGCGGTCCCGGACGGTGGACACCGCGGCGTCGAGGTGCCCGCGCCCGTCGGGCAGGTAGCTGCGGTAGACGCCGAAGGTGGCCAGCAGCTCGGCCAGCGCCTCGGTCTGCTGCGCGCGGTCGACGCCCGGCAGTTCGCCGATCACCCGCACCAGGCGGGCGACCTCCGAGCCGAGGATCCCGTCGGTCACCTCGCGCTTGCAGTCGTGGACCAGCTGCGCGTAGTCGACCTCGCGCCCGGACAGCTCGGTGTCCAGCGCGGTCAGCGCCGCCTCGCCGGCCGGGTCCACCAGGACGTCGTCGACCTCGGCGAGCGCGTCGTAGCCGGTGGTGCCGGCCGTCGCCCAGCTCTCCGGCAGGTCCTCGCCCGGCTCGAGGATCTTCTCCACCACGGTCCAGCGCCCGCCGGAGGCCTCGGCCAGCCGGTCGAGGTAGCCCTTCGGGTCGGCCAGGCCGTCGGGGTGGTCGATCCGCAGCCCGTCGACGGCGCCCTGCGAGACCAGTCGCAGCACCAGCTCGTGGGTGGCGTCGAAGACCTCGGGGTCCTCGACCCGCAGCCCGGCGAGGGTGTTGATCGCGAAGAACCGCCGGTAGTTCAGGTCGGTGTCCGCGCGCCGCCAGTCCACCAGCTCGTAGTGCTGCCGGTCGTGCACCTCCTGCGGGGTGCCCTCGCCGGTGCCCGGTGCGACGGGGAAGCGGTTGTCGTAGTAGCGCAGCTCCGGACCGTCGGGGGTGTCGACGACCTCCAGCTTCTCGACGTCGTCGGCCGACCCGAGCACCGGGATGCGCACCCGGCCGCCACCGAAGTCCCAGTCGACGTCGAACGCCGACGCGTGCGCGCTGTCGCGGCCGTGCCGCAGCACGTCCCACCACCACGGCGCCTCGGCGGGATCGGCCACGCCCATGTGGTTGGGCACCAGGTCGAGCACCAGGCCCAGCCCGTGCTCGTGCAGCGCCGCCACCAGGCGGTCGAAGCCGGCCTGCCCGCCGCGCGACTCGTCGACGTGCGCGTGGTCGACCGTGTCGTAGCCGTGCGTGCTGCCCTCGGCGCTGCGCAGCAGCGGTGAGGTGTAGGCGTGGCTGACCCCGAGGTCGGCGAGGTAGCCGGCCACGGCCGCGGCGTCGTCCAGCGTGAAGTCGGCGGTGACCTGCAGCCGGTAGGTCGCCGTCGGGACGTCGCGGCGCCGGTCCGCGCCGAGCGGCTCGCTCACCGTCACGACCGTCGAGGGGCGCTGAGCACGACCATCGAGCGGTCCCGCACGGTGATCGTCTCGCCCGGCTTGAGCTGCGTCGGCTCGACCTCGCCCAGCTCGGCGGTGTCCACCACGACGGTCCAGGCCGCGGCGTACTCCTCGGCGGGCAGGGTGAAGTCCATCGGCTCGTGCGAGGCGTTGAACGCCAGGTAGAAGTGGTCGTCGACGACGTCCTCGCCGCGCTCGTCGGTCGACCGGATGCCGTGCCCGTTGAGGTACATCGCGATCGACTTGGCGAAGCCGGCGTCCCAGTCGTCCTCGGTCATGAGGTCGCCGCCGGGCGTCAGCCAGGCGATGTCCTGCACCGGGGCGCCCGCCTCGCGCCGGACCGGCCGGCCGTGGAAGAAGCGGCGACGGCGGAACGTCGGGTGCTCGACGCGCAGCCGGGTGACCAGCTTGGTGAACTCGAGCAGTCCCTCGTCCACCTCGTCCCAGTGGATCCAGGTCAGCGGCGAGTCCTGGCAGTAGCCGTTGTTGTTGCCCTTCTGCGTGCGGCCCAGCTCGTCGCCGTGCAGCAGCATCGGCACGCCCTGGCTGAGCATCAGCGTGGCCAGGAAGTTTCGCCGCTGGCGGGCGCGCAGGGTGAGCACCTTCTTGTCGACGGTCTCGCCCTCGACCCCGCAGTTCCAGCTGCGGTTGTGGCTCTCGCCGTCGTTGTTGCCCTCACCGTTGGCCTCGTTGTGCTTCTCGTTGTAGGAGACCAGGTCGTTGAGCGTGAACCCGTCGTGCGCGGTGACGAAGTTGATGCTCGCGACCGGCCGCCGTCCGGAGTGCTGGTAGAGGTCGGAGGACCCGGTGATCCGGCTGGCGAACTCGCCCACCGTGGCGTCCTCGCCGCGCCAGAAGTCGCGGACGGTGTCGCGGTACTTGCCGTTCCACTCGGTCCACAGGGCGGGGAAGTTGCCCACCTGGTAGCCGCCCTCGCCGACGTCCCACGGCTCGGCGATGAGCTTCACCTGGCTGACCACCGGGTCCTGGTGCACCAGGTCGAAGAAGGCCGACAGCCGGTCGACGGCGTGCAGCTCGCGGGCCAGCGTCGAGGCGAGGTCGAAGCGGAAGCCGTCGACGTGCATCTCGGTGACCCAGTAGCGCAGCGAGTCCATGATCAGCTGCAGCGCCTGGGGGGTGCGGGCGTTGAGCGAGTTCCCGGTGCCCGTGTAGTCCATGTAGTACTGCGGGTCGTCCTCGACCAGCCGGTAGTACGCGCGGTTGTCGATGCCCTTGAACGACAGCGTCGGGCCGAGGTGGTTGCCCTCGGCGGTGTGGTTGTAGACCACGTCGAGGATGACCTCGATGCCCGCCTCGTGCAGGGTGCGGACCATCCCCTTGAACTCCTGCACGTGCATGCCGTTGTCGGTGTTGCTCGCGTACTCGTTGTGCGGCGCGAAGAAGCCGATCGTGTTGTAGCCCCAGTAGTTGCGCAGGTCCTTCTGCTGGAGGGTGTCGTCCTGCACGAACTGGTGCACCGGCATGAGCTCGATGGCGGTGATCCCGAGGTCCTGCAGGTAGGACACGACCGCCGGGTGGGCGATGCCGGCGTAGGTGCCGCGCAGCTCCTCGGGCACGTCCGGGTGGGTCATCGTCAGGCCCTTGACGTGGGCCTCGTAGATGACGGTCTTGTGGTAGGGCGTCCGCGGCGGGCGGTCGACGCCCCAGTCGAAGTAGGGGTTGACGACGACGGACTTCGGCATGTGCTCGGCCGAGTCGTCGTCGTTGCGGTCGCCGCTGGTGAAGTCGTAGCCGAAGACCGAGGGGTCCCAGTCGATCTGGCCGTCGATCGCCTTGGCGTAGGGGTCGAGCAGCAGCTTGTTCGGGTTGCAGCGCAGCCCCTGCCGCGGGTCGTAGGGCCCGTGGACGCGGTAGCCGTAGCGCTGCCCCGGCTGGATGCCGGGCAGGAACGCGTGCCAGACGTAGCCGTCCATCTCGGGCAGGCGGATGCGCGTCTCGGTGCCCGCGTCGTCGAACAGGCACAGCTCGACCTTCTCGGCCACCTCGCTGAAGATCGCGAAGTTGGTTCCGGTGCCGTCGAACGTGGCTCCGAGGGGATAGGCGGTTCCGGGCCACACCTGGGTCATCGAGTGTTTCCTCCTGCACTGGCGCCCCCGTCCGCGGGGCGCGGTGGCCCCCTGCCGCGGCCGTCGGCAGGGGGTCGGGGCACGACTGCCCGCGTTGCCAGTGCCCGATCCGGACCGCCCCACACGTGACGCGGCGGAGGTCACGCCGTCCCCGGTCCGGGACGCCAGGGGCCGGGTGCAGGGACCGGTGCAGGGACGGGTGCGGGAACGTCGTCCCCGGGCCGTCCCGGGGACGACGACGCCCCCCGCGGCGGGGCCGCGGGGGGCGTCGTGCGCAGGTCCGGCTCGGGCCGGGGAGCGCGAGCGGCGGGGTCCGACCTCGCCCGGGAGGTCCCGGGTGGCACTGGTCCCCAGCCGGGGCGCTCCTGCGAGAGTGCACGCTAGCGGGCGCCCCGGAGCGGGGCGAGCAGGACGTCCCCGCCAGGTCAACCCCCGTCGTCCGGTGCGCCCCCTCCGTCCCGCTGGTCGCGTCCGTGCGCGGACGTCGCAGCCGCCCGTCCCGTCACACCCGCTGTTCTGTCGCACGCCGGTCGTACCGTCGTCCCCGTGCGCGCGACCACCGACATCCGGCCCACCCAGGGGCGCTTCCGCGTCGTCAGCGAGTTCCAGCCCTCGGGCGACCAGCCCGCCGCGATCGAGGCGCTCGCCGAGAAGGTGAACTCCGGCGAGAAGGACACCGTGCTGCTGGGCGCCACCGGCACCGGGAAGTCGGCCACCACCGCCTGGCTGATCGAGCAGGTGCAGCGGCCCACCCTGGTGATGGCGCCGAACAAGACGCTGGCCGCACAGCTGGCCAACGAGTTCCGCGAGCTGCTGCCGGAGAACGCCGTCGAGTACTTCGTCTCGTACTACGACTACTACCAGCCCGAGGCCTACGTCCCGCAGACCGACACCTACATCGAGAAGGACTCGTCGGTCAACGACGAGGTCGAGCGGCTGCGGCACTCGGCCACCCAGGCGCTGCTCACCCGCCGCGACGTCGTCGTGGTGGCCACCGTCTCCTGCATCTACGGCCTGGGCACGCCGCAGGAGTACGTCGACCGGGCGCTGAAGATCTCGGTGGGGGAGGAGCGCGACCGCGACGACCTGCTGCGCACCCTGGTCACCGAGCAGTACACCCGCAACGACCTGTCCTTCACCCGCGGCACCTTCCGCGTCCGCGGCGACACGATCGAGGTCTTCCCGGTCTACGAGGAGCTCGCCGTCCGGATCGAGATGTTCGGTGACGAGGTCGAGCGGCTGTACTACCTGCACCCGCTCACCGGCGAGGTGGTCCGCGAGGTCCAGGAGCTCTTCGTCTTCCCGGCCACCCACTACGTCGCCGGCCCGGAGCGCATGGAGCGGGCCATCACCACGATCGAGGCCGAGCTCGAGCAGCGGCTGGCCGAGCTCGAGCGGCAGGGCAAGCTGCTGGAGGCCCAGCGGCTGCGCATGCGCACCACCTACGACATCGAGATGATGCGCCAGGTCGGTTTCTGCTCGGGCATCGAGAACTACTCGCGGCACATCGACGGCCGGGCACCGGGCACCGCCGGCGCGTGTCTCATCGACTACTTCCCCGACGACTTCCTGCTCGTCATCGACGAGTCGCACGTGACCGTCCCGCAGATCGGCGGCATGTACGAGGGCGACATGAGCCGCAAGCGGACGCTGGTCGAGCACGGCTTCCGGCTGCCCTCGGCGATGGACAACCGCCCGCTGAAGTGGGAGGAGTTCACCGACCGGATCGGGCAGACCGTCTACCTGTCGGCGACGCCGGGCCCCTACGAGCTCGGCCGCAGCGGCGGCGAGGTCGTCGAGCAGGTCATCCGTCCCACCGGCCTGGTCGACCCGGAGGTCGTGGTCAAGCCGACCAGGGGCCAGATCGACGACCTGGTGCACGAGATCCGGGTGCGGGTCGAGAAGGACGAGCGGGTCCTGGTCACCACGCTGACCAAGAAGATGTCCGAGGACCTCACCGACTACCTGCTCGAGCTGGGCATCAAGGTCCGCTACCTGCACTCCGAGGTCGACACGCTGCGCCGCGTCGAGCTCCTGCGCGAGCTGCGGCAGGGCGAGTTCGACGTCCTCGTCGGCATCAACCTGCTGCGTGAGGGCCTCGACCTGCCCGAGGTGTCGCTGGTGGCGATCCTCGACGCCGACAAGGAGGGGTTCCTCCGCTCGGGCACCTCGCTGATCCAGACGATCGGCCGCGCGGCGCGCAACGTCTCCGGCCAGGTGCACATGTACGCCGACACGATCACCCCGTCGATGGCCACGGCGATCGAGGAGACCAACCGGCGCCGCGAGAAGCAGATCGCCTACAACACCGAGCGCGGCATCGACCCGCAGCCGCTGCGCAAGAAGATCGTCGACATCCTCGACGGCATCTACCGTGCGGCCGAGGACACCGAGGGCGTCGAGCTGGTCGGCGGCTCCGGCCGGCAGCAGTCGCGCGGCAAGGCGCCCGTCCCGGGGCTGTCGTCCAAGGCCACGGCCAAGGGCAGGGGCAAGGCCGGAGCGATCGACGTCCAGGGCCTGCCGCGGGCCGAGCTGGCCGACCTCATCACCCAGATGAACGACCAGATGCTGGCCGCCGCCCGCGAGCTGCAGTTCGAGGTGGCCGCCCGGCTGCGCGACGAGTTGACCGAGCTGAAGAAGGAGCTGCGGCAGCTCGACGCCGCCCACGCCTAGAGGGACCCCCTGCCCCACCTCCCGCGGGCTCGCGGCGGGGCCCGGGACAGGGCCGGGCGATGAGAGTTCTCTCATCGCCGGAACACCGTGCTTCCCGACCACGTCCTAGGGGAAGTAACTGCTCGACGGCGGCCCGTGTAGGCGGACGCCGTCGAGCGGTCATCCGTGTGGAGGGGAGTATCCCCGCGCGGCGGTGTCGTCAACACGAGGTCCCCGAGGGCCTCCGGTGCCGCCGGCTCCCTCAGAGACGAGGGAGCGGGAGAGACCTCAGGCGCGACATCGCGGCGCCGCGCGCCGCCGAGTCACCGGAGGTTCTACCTTGGACGTCCCCTTCTGGGTGTGGGCGATCACGATCGCCGCCATCATCGGCATGCTCGTGTTCGACTTCGTCGGCCACGTGCGCACACCGCACGCTCCGTCGCTGCGCGAGGCGGCGACCTGGTCGGCGGTCTACGTCGCCCTCGCCGTCGTCTTCGGGATCCTCGTCTGGATCTTCGCCGGCGGCCAGTACGGCGGCGAGTACTTCGCCGGCTACATCACCGAGAAGAGCCTCTCGGTGGACAACCTGTTCGTCTTCGTGCTGATCATGGCCAGCTTCGCGGTGCCCCGGGAGCTGCAGCAGAAGGTGCTGCTGTTCGGCATCACCTTCGCCCTCGCCCTGCGGACGATCTTCATCTTCCTCGGCGCCGCGGCGATCGAGAACTTCAGCTGGGTCTTCTACCTCTTCGGCGCGTTCCTCATCTACACCGCCGTCGCCCAGGCGCGGGCCAGCGGCCACGACGACGACGAGTTCAAGGAGAACGCGTTCCTCCGGCTCACCCGCAAGCTGGTGCCGACGACGAACGAGTACCACTCCGACCGCATGACCACGAAGATCGACGGCAAGCGGTTCATCACCCCGCTGGCGATCGCGCTCGTGGCCATCGGCAGCGCCGACATCCTCTTCGCGGTCGACTCGATCCCGGCGATCTTCGGCCTGACCGAGGAGACCTTCCTCGTCTTCTCCGCCAACGCCTTCTCGCTGCTGGGCCTGCGGCAGCTGTTCTTCCTCATCGACGGCCTGCTCGACCGGCTGGTCTACCTGCACTACGGCCTGGCGGTCATCCTCGGCTTCATCGGCATCAAGCTGCTGATCCACGCGCTGCACGAGAACGAGCTGCCGTTCATCAACGGCGGTGAGCACGTCACCGCGATCCCCGAGGTGCCGACCTGGCTGTCGCTGGCGGTCATCGTCGTCACCCTGTTCGTCACCACGGTCGCGAGCCTCGCCCGCAGCCGCCGCGACGAGCGGGAGGCCGCCGCCCGCGCCGGGGCGACCGGGACGCCGACGCTGGGCACCACCGGGCCCGACGGCCCGCCGACCGGTGACACCGTCCAGCCCGCCGGCGGACACGCCGCCCGGCCGGATGACCCGGCGCCCGCTCCCGCCGGGACGGCGGACCGCCGCGACGGGCACGGCGACCGCTGAGGGGCAGCCGGCCGCGAGGCCGGTGACCTGCGCGGCGACCCCGGCCAGGGGCCGCGCCGCGGAACCTGTTGCTCCCCGGCGCC
>NZ_JBFNXQ010000098.1:0-18168 GCF_041018925.1 Geodermatophilus maliterrae | reverse complement strand
CTGGAGGGCTCCAGCCGACACGGCCGGAGCCCTCCAGGCATTTCTGCATGTCCGGGCAGTCCCCGTCACCGGCACTGAGGGACCCGTCGGGATCCGCCGGTGTGCCCTTGTCGCGACGATGGCACCTGTCGGAGGGACTCGTCCGGCGCTGCCGTGGTCCGTCACCGAAGGTCTCGGCCCCGTAGGCGACGGAACCGGGACCGGAGACGTCCCCTTCGATCGGCCCCGAGTGTCAGGGGACCAGGCGGCGGAGGCCGGCGAGAGACAGCCCTGCGAGGACCACTGCCAGTCCCAGCGGGAGGGCGACGGCGAGCGTCAGGACGGTCTGGTCGGTCAGCCAGGCGCCGACGTCACCCCAGGCGCGGCGCCACGAGACGAGGATGGCGAGACCACCGGTCACCAGGAGCGTCGTGAGGGCGAGGACCCACGTCCCGACCTGTCCCCAGCGCTTCATCACCACACCGATCCCGACGCCGGCGAAGGCGAACGCGAGCATCGGCGCTCCCGACACCAGGACCTGCAGTGCGGCGTCGTCGACGTCCAGGACGCCCGGCGCCCAGAAGTGCAGGCGGACCCCCCAGCCGCCCGTCGCGCCCTCGATCGCAGTCAGCGCCGACAGGACGATGCCGTAGCCGAGCGCCTGCACGGCGGCGACCAGCGCGGTGCCCAACCAGAAGGTCCGGCGGGTGAGGCTCATGCCCATCGCGAAGGGCAGCACCTGGGTCATCGACTGCACGTAGATGATCATGACGGTGATGTACAGCGACGCCACGCCTCCGGAGACGCCGCCGCGCGGCTGCGCCCCGGCGTCGGTCAGCACCCATACCGCGACGTTGATCCCGAAGCTCGAGGCGACGATCGCCCACGGGACACCGAAGGTGAGCAGCGGGTTCATCAGGTGCAGCCGGCCGGCGGCCGTGACGCGGTTCATCGGGAGACCTCCTCGAGCGGGTCGGCGGTGCGGACGGCGGCGGCCGGTCGACGGCGCAGGCTCATCGCCACGACGAGTTGCTGCAGGGGCGTGGGCTCGGCCGTCATCCCGGCCGGGACCAGCTCGGCGGGCTCGACCCGCCGGCGCAGGCGCAGCACGGCACGGCTGGCGCCGCCCAGCGTCTCGACCGACAGCGCGTCGTGCTCGGCGGCCAGTGCCGCGACGCGGTCGGCCGGACCGGTCACCGTGAGCGCCGCGGCACGCAGGTCGTCGGCGTCGTCGTCGAGGAGGAGCCGGCCGGAGTCGAGGAGCAGGACGTGCTCCAGCAGGCCACTGATCTCCTCGATGAGGTGCGTCGAGAGGACGACGGTGCGCGGGTTCTCGGCGTAGTCGGCCAGGAGCCGGTCGTAGAAGAGCTGCCGCGCGACGGCGTCCAGACCCAGGTAGGGCTCGTCGAAGAGCGTCACCGGCGCTCGCGAGGCCAGACCGATCGTGATGCCGACCGCCGACACCATGCCGCGCGACAGCTTCTTGACCGGACGCCGGGCCGGCAGCTCGAAGTCGGCGACCAGTGAGCGGGCCAGGTCCTCGTCCCACTCGGGGAAGAGCGTGGCCGCCGCCGCGAGGGCGTCGCGCACCCGGAAGTGGTCGGGGTAGCGCTGCCCCTCCTTGACGAAGCAGACGCGCCGCAGGACGTCGTCGTTCTCGTACGGGGCGGCGCCGAGCACCTCCACGCGGCCGCTGGTCGGCACCCGGTGACCGGTGAGCAGCTGCAGCAGCGTCGTCTTGCCGGCACCGTTGCGGCCCAGCAGGCCGGTGATGCCCTCGCGTGCGATCGAGGTGGTGACCCCGGCGAGGGCGGTGTGCTCCCGGAACCGGACGGTGACGTCGGTGAGCGTGGCGGCGACGGTCATCGCTCGTCCTCCCAGCGGTCGATCATCGAGGCGAGCTCGCGGACGGAGATGCCGAGCTTCTGCGCCTCGGCCATCAGGGGGCGGACGTACTGGTCGGCGAACTCGCTGCGCCGCCGCTTGAGCAGCTGCTCGCGGGCGCCGGTGGCGACGAACATCCCGACTCCTCGTCTCTTGTAGAGGACCCCGTCGGCCACCAGCTGGTTGAGGCCCTTGGCCGCCGTGGCGGGGTTGATGCGGTGGAAGGCGCTGAGCTCGTTGGACGACGGCGCCTGGCTCTCCTCGGGGAGGGAGCCGTCGACGATCGCGTTCTCGATCTGCGCGGCGACCTGCCGGAAGATCGGGCCGGCGTCCTCGTTCACCGGGGACGCCGGGCTCCGCCAGGGCCGCCCTGGTCCCTGGGTTCATTACTCATGTAATGAACCGTAGAGGTGGGCCGACCCGGCCGTCAACCGCCGTTACGGTGACCCCGTGGACGACGA
This sequence comes from Geodermatophilus maliterrae, assembly GCF_041018925.1. Lineage (NCBI taxonomy): Bacteria > Bacillati > Actinomycetota > Actinomycetes > Geodermatophilales > Geodermatophilaceae > Geodermatophilus > Geodermatophilus maliterrae. Next base: position 15,844 of record NZ_JBFNXQ010000098.1, on the reverse strand, counting down.
CGTCATCACGCCCTTCACCGTCGACGTGCCGGACGGGACGGTCGCCGACCTGCGCCGCCGGCTGCGCGACACCCGCTGGCCCGAGCCGGCCACCGTCGACGACTGGGCGCAGGGTGTGCCGCTCGCCTGGCTGCAGGAGGTCTGCCGGTACTGGGCGGAGGAGTACCACTGGCCGTCGCGGCAGGCGCGGATCAACGCCTTCCCGCAGGCGACGACGGTGGTCGACGGACTGCCGCTCCACTTCCTGCACGTCCGCTCACCGCACGAGGACGCCCTGCCCCTGGTGCTCACCCACGGGTGGCCCGGGTCGGTGGTCGAGTTCCTGGAGCTCGTCGGCCCGCTGACCGAGCCCGAGGACCCGCGCGACGCCTTCTCCGTCGTCGTCCCCTCGCTGCCGGGCTACGGCTGGAGCGGCAAGCCGACCGTCCCCGGCTGGGGGCCGGCGCGCACGGCCGACGCGTGGGCCGAGCTGATGCGCCGGCTGGGCCACGAGCGCTTCGGCGCCCAGGGCGGGGACATCGGGTCGTTCGTGTCGGCCAACCTGGGCGCGCGCCATCCCGACCGCGTCGTCGGCGTGCACCTCAACATGGTGGTCACCGGTCCGCCCGAGGGGCAGACGGAGTTCGGCGAGCGCGAGCAGCGGGCGCTGGACCGGCTGCGGGCCTTCCGCGAGACCGGCTCGGCCTACAGCAACCAGCACCGCACCCGGCCGCAGACGCTCGGCTACGGGCTCACCGACTCACCGGCCGGGCAGTGCGCGTGGATCCTGGAGAAGTTCGACGCGTGGACCGACGGCGACCCGCTCGCCGTCATCGGGCTCGACCGGCTCCTCGACGACGTCTCCGTCTACTGGTTCACCGCGACGGCGACGTCGTCGGCACGGATGTACTGGGAGATGGCGCGGGCGCCCGCGGAGCGCGCGCCGCAGGTGACCGTGCCCACCGGCGTCTCGCTCTTCCCCCACGAGATCTTCCAGCCGCCCCGCGAGTGGGTGGAGCGGCAGCTGACCGACCTGCGGTCCTGGCGCGAGCACGACCGCGGCGGTCACTTCGCCGCGATGGAGCAGCCGGGGCTCCTGCTCGACGACGTCCGGGAGTTCTTCCGCCCGCTCCGGTGAGCGGCAACAGCGGCGTTACACGGCCGGGCTACCGTGCGGGCTCCGCCGACCCCGGAGGACCCCGCGTGCACCTCTCCCCGCACGAGCAGGAACGCCTGCTGCTCTCCTACGCCGCCGAGCTGGCCCGCCGCCGGCGTGCGAGGGGGCTGCGGCTCAACCTCCCGGAGGCGACGGCGATCGTCACCGACCACGTGCTGGAGGGCGCTCGCGACGGCGGCCTGGTCGCCGAGCTCGTGCAGTCCGGCCGCACGGTGCTCACCCGCGACGACGTGATGGACGGCGTCCCCGAGCTGCTGGAGGAGGTGCAGGTGGAGGCGACCTTCCCGGACGGGACCAAGCTCGTGACGGTCCACCAGCCCATCCCGTGATCCCCGGCGAGGTCATCCCGGCCGACGGGGTCATCGAGACGCTGGAGGGAGCGCCGCGGCTCGAGCTCGAGGTGACCAACACCGGCGACCGGCCCGTGCAGGTCGGCTCGCACTTCCACTTCGCGCAGACCAACCGGGCGCTGGCCTTCGACCGCGCAGCCGCGCACGGGCACCGGCTCGACGTCGCCGCCGGCACCGCCGTCCGCTTCGAGCCCGGCATCACCCGCACGGTGACGCTCGTGCCGCTGGCCGGCGCGCACGTCGTCCCCGGCCTGACCGCAGACGGAGGGCTCGGCTGATGGTGCGGCTGTCCCGCGAGCGCTACGCCCAGCTGTACGGCCCGACCACGGGGGACCGCGTCCGACTGGCCGACACCGACCTGCTGGTCGAGGTCGAGGAGGACCGCTGCGGCGGGCCGGGCCGCGCCGGGGAGGAGGCGGTGTTCGGCGGCGGCAAGGTGATCCGCGAGTCGATGGGCCAGGGGCGGGCCACCCGCGCCGAGGGCGCGCCCGACCTGGTGATCACCGGTGCGGTCGTCCTCGACCACTGGGGGATCGTCAAGGCCGACGTCGGCGTCCGGGACGGGCGGATCGTGGCGCTGGGCAAGGCCGGCAACCCCGACACGATGGACGGCGTCCACCCCGGCCTGGTCATCGGCCCGGGCACCGAGGTGATGGCCGGCAACGGCAAGATCCTCACCGCCGGCGGCATCGACTGCCACGTGCACTTCATCTGCCCGCAGATCGTGCCGACGGCGCTGGGCTCCGGCGTCACCACCCTGATCGGCGGCGGTACCGGACCGGCCGAGGGCTCCAAGGCCACGACCATCACACCCGGCGACTGGTACCTGGCCCGGATGCTCGAGGCGATGGACCCGTGGCCGGTCAACGTCGCGCTGCTCGGCAAGGGCAACACCGTCTCGCAGGCGGCCATGGAGGAGCAGCTCCGCGGTGGCGCCAGCGGGTTCAAGCTGCACGAGGACTGGGGCTCCACGCCCGCCGCGATCGACGCCTGCCTCACGGTGGCCGGCCGCCACGGTGTCCCGGTGGCCCTGCACTCGGACACGCTCAACGAGGCCGGCTTCGTCGAGGACACCCTGGCCGCGATCGCCGGGCGGAGCATCCACGCCTACCACACCGAGGGGGCCGGAGGCGGTCACGCGCCGGACATCATCACCGTCGCCGGGCACGTGAACGTGCTCCCCAGCAGCACCAACCCGACCCGGCCGCACACGGTGAACACCCTCGACGAGCACCTCGACATGCTCATGGTCTGCCACCACCTGGACAGCTCCGTGCCGGAGGACCTCGCCTTCGCCGAGAGCCGGATCCGGCCGACGACGATCGCCGCCGAGGACCTGCTGCACGACGTCGGTGCCATCTCGATGATCGGCTCGGACGCGCAGGCGATGGGCCGCGTGGGCGAGGTCGTCCTGCGCACCTGGCAGACGGCGCACGTCATGAAGCGCAAGCGCGGGTCGCTGGCCGGGGACGGCGCGGCGGACAACCTGCGGGCCCGCCGGTACGTCGCCAAGTACACGATCTGCCCGGCGGTCGCGCACGGGATCGACGGCGAGGTCGGCTCCGTGGAGCCCGGCAAGCTCGCCGACCTGGTGCTGTGGGACCCGCGGTTCTTCGGCGTCCGGCCGCACGCGGTGCTCAAGGGCGGGATGGTCGCCTGGGCGCAGATGGGCGACGCCAACGCCTCCATCCCCACACCGCAGCCGCAGCTGCCGCGGCCGATGTTCGGCGCGTACGGCCGGGTGCCGGCGCGGACGTCGCTGCACTTCGTCGCGCCTGCGGCGCTCGACGCGGGGCTGGGTGACCGGCTCGCCGTCGACCGGCGGCTGGCCGCGGTCACCGACACCACCCGGCTGACCAAGGCCGACATGCCGGAGAACACCGCGCTGCCGGAGATCCGGGTCGACCCCGACACGTTCACGGTCCGCGTGGACGGCGAGGTGTGGGAGCCCGAGCCGGTGCGCGAGCTGCCGATGGCGCAGCGGTACTTCCTGTTCTGATGAGCGCCGCACTCCTCACGCTGGCCGACTCGCGGCTGCCCGCCGGCGGACACACCCACTCCGGTGGCGTCGAGCAGGCGATCGCGGCCGGCGTGGTCAGCGGTCCGGCGTCGCTGGCGGGGTTCCTGCTGCGCCGGCTGACGACGTCGGGGCGGGTGGCCGCCGGCCTGGCGGCCGCCGCGTGTCGAGGGGGAGACCTGGCAGGTCTCGACGCCGAGGCCGACGCGCGGACGCCGTCGCCGGCGCTGCGGGCGGCCTCCCGGCAGCAGGGGCGCGGGCTGGTGCGGGTGGGCCGCCGGGCCTGGCCCTCGCCGCTGTGGGACGCCCTGCCGGCCGCGCCGCACCACCCGGTCGCGCTCGGTGTCGCCGCGGCCGCCGGCGGCCTGACGCCCTCGGACGCCGCCGCGGCCGCCGCCTACCTGTCGGTCAGCGGCCCGGCGACGGCGGCCCAGCGGCTGCTGGCCATGGACCCGCTCACCGTCGCCGCGCTCACCGCGCGGCTGGCCCCGGAGATCGACGCCGTCGCCGGAGGGAGCCTTCGTGGCGCTGATGGCCCGCTTCCGGCCGACACCGACCCGCTCCTCGACCTCCTCGCCGAGGTGCACGCCGCACGGAAGGACCGCTTCTTCGCCTCATGAGCCCCACCGGGAGTACAGATGCCGCCTGACCACAACCTGGACGACTACGTCGACGCCCCCGCGCCGCACCGGCACGGCGGGCCGCTGCGCGTGGGCCTCGGCGGGCCGGTCGGCTCGGGCAAGACCGCCCTGGCCGCGGCGCTGTGCCGCACGCTCGGCGCGGAGTACGACCTCGCCGTCGTCACCAACGACATCTACACGACCGAGGACGCCGACTTCCTGCGCCGCAACGCCGTCCTGCCCGACGACCGGATCGAGGCGGTGCAGACCGGCTGCTGCCCGCACACCGCCATCCGCGACGACATCACCGCCAACCTCGACGCCGTCGAGCTGCTCGAGGCCCGCCACCCCGGCCTGGAGCTGGTGTTCGTCGAGTCCGGCGGGGACAACCTGACGGCGAGCTTCAGCTACGGGCTGGTCGACGTGCAGGTGTTCGTCGTCGACGTCGCCGGCGGGGACAAGGTGCCGCGCAAGGGCGGGCCGGGGGTCACCGCCAGCGACCTGCTGGTGGTGAACAAGACCGACCTGGCGCCGCTGGTGGGCGCCGACCTCGACGTCATGCGCCGCGACTCGGCGCTGGTGCGGGGGGACAAGCCCACGCTGCTGATCTCGCTCCGCGAGGACCCGACCGCCGCGACGGTGGCCGACTGGGTGCGCGCCCAGGTGCGGGACCGGGCGCTGCAGGGAGCGTGAGGACCCGGGTCGAGGTCGTGGCCCGGCGCGGCCCCGGCGGGCGCACCGTGCTGCCGGTCGTGCGGGGCGGCGGGCAGCTGGCGGTGCGGCGCACCGGCCCGGCGTCGGTGCACCTGGTGGCGACGGCGTTCGGCCCGCTGGGTGGGGACGACGCCGAGGTCCGCCTGGTCGTCGAGGAGGGCGCCACGCTGGCCGTGCGCTCGGTGGCCGCCGCCGTCGCGCTGCCGGCGCGGGACGGCGACCGGCCCTCGGTGCAGCGGGTCGTCGCCGAGGTGGCCGGGGAGCTCGACCTGCGCCCGGAGCCCACCGTCGTCGCGCGCGGCGCGCACCACCGGGCGGAGCTGTCGGCGGCGCTCGCGCCCGGCGCCGTCCTCACCGCGAGCGAGCAGGTGCTGCTCGGCCGCACCGGGGAGGAGCCCGGGCGCTGGACCGGCACGACGCGGGTGGTCGTCGACGGTCGGCCGCTGCTGCACACGACCGTCGGCCTCGGCCCCGGGGCGCCGGCCTGGCTGCCGCCGGTGGCACCGCGCGCCTACGCGTCCACCGTGCACGTGGGGCAGGCTGCGGGGGTGCTGACCGGGGAGGACGCCGTGCGGTTGCCGCTGGAGAACGGGTGGGTGGCCAGCGCGTGGGGCGCCGAGCTCCACCGGGTCGTGCGGGCGGCGGAGGCGGTGGCGTGAGCCTCGTCGTCCGGGCCCGGCGGGTGGTGCTCCCCGACGGCGAGCGCGCCGCGGCCGTGCACACCGAGGACGGCGTGGTCGCCGCCGTCTCCGGCTTCGACGACGTCCCGGCCGGCGCGGTCACCCTCGCCGACGACGAGGTGCTGCTGCCCGGGCTGGTGGACAGCCACGTGCACGTCAACGAGCCCGGCCGCACCGAGTGGGAGGGCTTCGCCACCGCGACCCGCGCCGCGGCCGCCGGCGGCATCACCACGATCGTGGACATGCCGCTCAACTCCGTGCCGGCCACCACGACGCTCGAGGCGCTGCGGGCCAAGCGCGAGGTCGCCGCGGGGCAGGTCGCCGTCGACGTGGCGTTCTGGGGCGGCGCGGTCCCCGGCAACGTCGAGCAGCTGCGGCCGATGCACGAGGCCGGCGTCGTCGGCGTCAAGTGCTTCCTGCTCGACTCCGGCGTGCCGGAGTTCCCCCCGCTGGACGACGCCGGGCTGCGCGCCGCGCTCGCCGAGCTGGCGTCCTTCGACGGGCTGCTCGTCGCGCACGCCGAGGACGAGGAGGTCATCGGCGCGGCGCCGGAACCGGGAGGCGCGAGCTACGCGGCGTTCCTCGCCTCCCGGCCGCCCGCGGCGGAGGAGACGGCGATCGGCCGGCTGGTGTCCGCCACGCGGGACACCGGCGCCCGCAGCCACGTCGTCCACCTGGCCGACGGCGGCGCGCTGCCGCTGCTGCGGGCGGCCCGGGCGGGCGGTGTGCGGGTCACCGTGGAGACCTGCCCGCACTACCTGACCTTCGCCGCGGAGGACGTGCCCGACGGGGACACCGCGTTCAAGTGCTGCCCGCCGATCCGGGAGTCGGCGCACCGCGAGGCGCTGTGGGCCGCGCTGGAGGCCGGGGACGGCGGCCAGCCCGTGATCGACATGGTGGTGAGCGACCACTCGCCGTGCACGCCGGAGCTCAAGCGGCTCGACGTCGGCGACTTCGGGCTGGCGTGGGGCGGGATCGCCGGGCTGCAGGTGGCGCTGCCGGCGGTGTGGACCGGCGCGCGGGCGCGCGGGATCGGCCTGGCCGAGGTCGCCCGCTGGATGTCGGCGGCGCCGGCGCGGCTGGCCGGGCTGCCGGGCAAGGGCGCGATCGCCGTCGGCAAGGACGCCGACCTGGTCGCCTTCGCCCCCGAGGAGCGCTTCACGGTGGGCCGGCTCGAGCACCGCAACCCGGTGACGCCCTACGCGGGCCGCGAGCTGACCGGCGTCGTCCGGCGGACGTGGCTGCGCGGGCAGGAGGCCGACGGTAGCCCCCTCGGCCGGTTGCTGGACCGAGGAGGCCGCTGAGGTCAGCTCCGGGGTTCCTCGCGGGCGGCCTCGTCCATGATCTCGGGGTCGTCGGCGGAGCCCCCGGCGGGGTCGGCGTTGCCCAGCGCGGTCTCGGCGGGCATCTGCCGGACGTGCTCGCGGGCGCGCTCGCGCAGGTCGTCGGTCGGTTCGGACACGGGTCCTCCTCGGGTTCGGCGTGAGACGCCGGGCCCCTACCCCGGCCGTGCGAGAGTGACCCCCCGCCGATCTGCGGAGGAGAGCCGTGAGCGACCCGTTCGACCTGCCCGACCTGGCCGTGCGCACGCAGGGCGGTGCCGTGGTGGCCGCCAACGACGAGTTCTTCGCCGGCAAGGAGAACCTGATCCTCCCCCGACCGCCACAGGCGCGGGACGACTTCGGGGCGCGCGGCAAGGAGTACGACGGCTGGGAGACCCGGCGACGGCGCGAGCCGGGCACCGACTGGGCGGTCGTGCGGCTCGGCATGCCGGGCATCGTGCGCGGCGTCGTCGTCGACACCGCTTTCTTCCTCGGCAACTACCCGCCGCGCGCGTCGCTGGAGGGCACGTCGGTCGAGGGCCACCCACCGGCGTCCGTGCTGGTCGACGCCGACTGGGTGCCGCTGCTGCCGCTGTCGGAGCTGGCCGGGGGCACGGCGAACCGCTTCACCGTCGAGCCGGGACCCCGGGTGACCCACGTGCGGCTGTCCATCCACCCCGACGGCGGCGTGGCCCGGCTGCGGGTGCACGGCGAGGTGGTCCCGGACCCGCGGCTGCTCGACGCCGGCCCGTGCGATCTCGCCGCCCTGGAGAACGGCGGGACGGTCAGCGGGGTGAGCAACGCCTTCTACGGCAGCCCGCACCAGCTCATCGGCCGGGGCGACGCGCGCTCGATGGGCGAGGGCTGGGAGAACGCCCGCCGCCGCGACGACGGCAACGACTGGGTGGAGGTGACGCTGGCCTGCGAGGGGACCGTCACCCTCGCCGAGCTCGACACCTCGTGGTTCCTCGGCAACGCGCCCGGCGCGGCCTCGCTGACCGGCACCACCGCCGACGGCGACGAGATCGGGCTGCTGCCCGTGACCCCGCTGCAGCCCGACACCCGGCACCGCTTGGTCCTGCCCGGCGACACGGGCGTCACCCGGGTGCGGATGGACGTCTTCCCCGACGGCGGCATGGCCCGGCTGCGGCTGTGGGGCCGCCCCACCGAGGAGGGCCGCGCCGCCCTGGACCGCCGCTGGGAGGAGACCTCGCTCAGGTCGCGGTGAGGTGCTCCGGCCGCAGCGGGTAGGTGCCCCCCATGGCGACGATCGCGATCACCGGCTCCACCGACGGCATCGGCCGCGCGGCCGAGCGGCGGCTGCTCGCCGGCGGGCACACCGTCGTCCTGCACGCCCGCAGTGAGGCCCGCGGCGCGCCGGTCGCCGAGGAGCTCGGCCGGCTCGGCAGCGTCCGGCTGGTCACCGGCGACCTGGCCGACCTCGACCAGGTGCGCTCGCTCGCCGATGCGCTGGGGCGGCAGGGGGACCTCGACGTGCTCGTCCACAACGCCGGCGTGTGGCCGCCGGAGGGGGCGCCGCCCAGCCGGCAGGGCCACGAGCTGGCGTTCGCCGTCAACGCGCTCGCGCCGCACCTGCTCACCGCACTGCTGTCCGAACGGGTGCGCGAGCGCCTGGTCTTCCTCGGCAGCGGCATGGTCGGCTCGGGTCGCGTCGACCCCGACGACCTCGGCAGCCCGCGCCCGCCGCGGCGCGCCTACGCCGACTCCAAGGCGCTCGACGTCGTCCTGGCGCTGGCCTGGGCCCGCCACCTGCCCTCCCTGCGCGTGGGCGCGGTCGACCCGGGCTGGGTGCGCACCAAGCTGGCCTCCCCGGGCGCACCGGGGGACGTCGAGGACGGTGCCGGGCGGGTGGCGCGGGCGGCGGCCGGCGAGTGGGCCGGCGGGTACACCGCCGGGAGCCGGCGGGCGCGGATCCCGCGCGCGCTGGAGGACCCCGACCTGCAGGACCGGGTGCTGGCCGCGATGGACCGCCTGGCCGGCGTCACCTCCGCCGGTCCGAGGCCGTAGCGGGCCGGGCGTGTGCGCTCTCAGGCCCCCTGCAGGGGCCCGCCGCGAGCGTGCGAGGGGTGGGGGGCAAGGGGTCCTTCGACCGTGATGTGCTCCGGGCGCACGGGGACGCGCCGCAGCGGGAGGCCGGTCGCGGCCCGGATGGCGGCCAGCACCGCCGGGCCGGAGGAGATGTTGGGTGCCTCCCCGACGCCGCGCAGGCCGTAGGGGGCGTGCGGGTCGGCGCACTCGAGGACCTCGATGCGCATCGGCGGCATGTCGAGCACGGTCGGGATCAGGTAGTCGGTGAACGACGGGTTCTGCACCCTGCCGTCCCTGATCAGGATCTCCTCCATCACCGCCAGGCCGAGCCCCTGGGCGGTGCCGCCCTGGATCTGGCCGATGACCGCCTGCGGGTTGATGGCCTTGCCGACGTCCTGGGTGCAGGCCATCTCCACCACCTTGACCAGCCCGAGCTCGGTGTCGACGTCGACCACCGCCCGGTGCGCTGAGAACGCGTACTGCACGTGCGCGAAGCCCTGGCCGGTCTCGGGGTCGACCGCCTCGGTGGGGCGGTGCCGCCACTCCAGGGTCTCCTCGACCGCCTCGTCGCCGAGCACGTCGGCCAGCGGGACCGCGATGCCCTCGGCGTCGGACACGACCTTGCCGCCGTCCAGCCGCAGGTCGGCCACCGGCCGCCCGACGACGGACCGCGCCCGCTCCAGCACCCGGGCGCGGACCGCCTCGCACGCGGCCTTGACCGCCCCGCCGGTGACGTAGGTCTGCCGGGACGCCGAGGTGGACCCGGCCGACCCGACGGTGGTGTCCTTGGGGTGCACGGTGACCCGCTCGACGCCCAGCTCGGTGCGGGCGATCTGCTGCTCGACGGTCACCAGCCCCTGGCCCACCTCGGCCGCGGCGGTGTGCACGGTCGCGACCGCCTCGCCGCCGACGACCTCCAGGCGCACCCGCGCGGTGGAGTGGTCGTCGTAGCCCTCGGAGAAGGCCACGTTCTTGTACGCGACGGCGTACCCGACGCCGCGCCGGACGCCCTCGCCGTGCGTGGTGTTGGAGACGCCGCCGGGCATGTCGCGCAGGTCGACGTCGTCGCCGGTCGCGGCCTCGGGGGGCAGCGGCATGGCCTGCAGGCGGCGGAGCAGCTCGGCGACGGGGGCCGGGCTGTCGATCACCTGCCCGGTGGGGGTCGGCGACCCCTCCTCCATCGCGTTGCGGCAGCGCAGCTCGACCGGGTCCATGCCCAGCTCGGCGGCCAGCGCGTCCATCTGCGACTCGTAGGCGAAGGCGGTCTGCACCGACCCGAAGCCGCGCATGGCGCCGCACGGCGGGTTGTTGGTGTAGGCGCCGTAGCAGTCCACGTGCACGTTCGGGACGACGTAGGGGCCGACGCCCATCGTGCCGCCGTTGCCCACGACCGCCGGGGTGCTGGAGGCGTAGGCGCCGCCGTCGAAGTAGACGGCCGCCCGCACGTAGACCAGGTCGCCGTCCCGGGTCGCGCCGTGCTCGTAGCGCATGGTCGCCGGGTGGCGGTGCACGTGGCCGAAGAAGGACTCCTCGCGGTTGTAGGACATCTTCACCGGCTTGCCGGTGTGCAGCGCCAGCAGGCAGGCGTGCACGTGCATCGAGAGGTCCTCGCGGCCGCCGAAGGCCCCGCCGACACCGGCGAGGGTCAGCCGCACCCGCTCGGGCGGCAGGCCCAGGGCGGAGCAGATCTGCCGCTGGTCGACGTGCAGCCACTGGGTGGCGACGTAGAGCTCGACGCCGCCGTCCTCGGTGGGGACGGCCAGCCCGGACTCCGGGCCGAGGAACGCCTGGTCCTGCATGCCGACCTCGTACTCGCCCACCACCACGACGTCCGCGGTCGGCTCCGGGTCGCCCTTGCGGACCTTGAGGTGGCGCACCAGGTTGCCCTGCGGGTGCAGGTGGGCGCTCTCCCGGCTGAGCTCGGTGACCTCCGCCGGGGCGTCGTGCACCTGGTTCCAGGTCGGGTGCCCGAGCGCCACGCGCGCGTCGGTGACCGGCTCCCAGACCTCGTAGTCGACCTGGATCCGGGAGGCGGCCAGGCGGGCGGTCTCGGGGTGGTCGGCGGCGACCAGCGCCACCGGCTCGCCCTGGTAGCGGACGACGTCGACGGCGAGGACCGGCTGGTCGGCCAGCTCGAGGCCGTAGACCTTCTCGCCCGGCACGTCGTCGGAGGTGAGGACGGCGTGCACCCCGGGGACGGCCAGCGCCGGGCCGAGGTCGACGGACCGGATGCGGGCGTAGGGGTGCGGGCTGCGCAGCGTGACGCCCCAGAGCATGTCCCCTATCCACAGGTCGCTGCCGTAGGCGAACTCGCCGCGGACCTTGAGGACGCCGTCGGGGCGCTGGGCGTCGTCGCCGACCCGCCCGCCGCCCACGCCGGTCAGGTGGGCCGGTGCCCCGCTCGGGGTCCGGGTGGGGGCGCTCACCGCCCGGCCTCGCTCATCCGGTCGGCGGCGAGCCGGACGGCGTCGAGGATCTTCTCGTAGCCGGTGCACCGGCAGAGGTTGCCGGCCAGCGCCTCGCGGATCTCGGCGTCCGCCGGCTTGCGCCCCTCGGCCAGGGAGCGGCCGACCAGGTCGTCGGTGGCCACCAGCAGCCCGGGGGTGCAGAAGCCGCACTGGACGGCGCCGGCGTCGAGGAAGGCCTGCTGCACCGGGTGCAGCTCACCGGTGTCCCCGTCGGTCAGGCCCTCGACGGTGCCGACCTCCCGGCCCTCGGCCTGCCCCGCGGCGACCAGGCAGGCGCAGACCGGCAGCCCGTCGAGGTAGACGGTGCAGGAGCCGCACTCGCCCTGCTCGCAGGCGTTCTTCGAGCCGGGCAGGCCCATCCGCTCGCGGAGGACGTAGAGCAGGCTCTCGCCCTCCCAGACGTCGTCCACCTGCTGCTCGGTGCCGTTGACGGTGCAGGTCAGGCGCACCTCAGGCCTCCTTCGGGGAGTCGCGGGAGTCGGTGCGGTACTCGGCCCAGGCCCAGGTCAGCGCGCGGCGGGCCATGACGGAGAGCGCGTGGACGCGGTAGCGCGCGGTGCCGCGGACGTCGTCGATCGGTGCGGCCGCCTCGGCGACCAGCTCGCCGAAACGGGCGGCGGTCGCGCTCGGCAGTTCGGCGCGGGAGTCCCACGACCCGTCGAGCTCGCCGGCGAGGAACTCCTCGGCCGCGGGCGCGCGGCGCGGCGTGGGCGCGGCCGACCCGATGCCGGTGCCGACGGCCCGGCGGGCGGGGTGCAGCGCCAGCCCGAACGCGGCGACGGCGATGACCATCGCGTTGCGGGTGCCGATCTTGCTGTACTGCTGCGGGCCGCTCGGCGGGACGATCCGGACGGCGGCGATCAGCTCGTCGTCGGCCATCGCCGTGCGCTTGACGCCGGTGTAGAAGTCGGCGACCGGGATCCGGCGGCTGCCCCGCACCGAGGCCACCTCGACCTCGGCGTCGGCGGCCAGCAGTGCCGGGTGCGCGTCGCCCGCGGGGGAGGCGGTGGCCAGGTTGCCGCCGACGGTGCCCCGGTTGCGGATCTGCGGGGAGCCGATGGTGCGGGCGGCCATCGCCAGGCCGGGCAGCCGGTCGCCCAGCTCGGTGATCACGCGGGCGTAGGGGACGCCCGCGCCCAGCCGGACGGCGCCGTCCTCGGTGTCCCACTGCCGCAGGTCCTCGATCCGGGTCAGGTCGAGCAGCCGCGCGGGCCGCAGCCGGCCGAAGTTGACCGCGACCATGACGTCGGTGCCACCCGCGATCGCGACGGCGTCGGGGTGGGCGGCCTTGGCCTCCAGCGCCTCCGCCCACGTCGTGGGCTGCAGGAAGTGCATCGTCGCTCCTCGTCGGTGGGCCGGCCGCCGCGCCCGCCGCAGCAGGCCCGCGGGGTGCCGGGGACGGTCACGGTAGCCCCGGATCGTCACGGGGAGGTTGCGCGCGCCCGTGTGGCGGCACGCGCCGTCCACCCGGCCTGGGCAGGATGCCCCGCGTGGAGACGACCGCGCCCGCCGACCTGCTCGTGACCGACGCCGACCTCGTGGCCACCGTCGACGACGGGCGGCGGGAGATCGCCGGCGGCTGGGTGGCGGTGACCGGTGGTGTGGTGAGCGGGGTCGGTGGACCCGGCGACCCGCGGCCGGCGGCGACCCGCACGATCGACGCCCGCGGCTGCCTGGTGACGCCCGGGCTGGTCAACACCCACCACCACCTGTACCAGAACCTCACCCGCTCCTTCGCCCCCGCGCTGACCGGCGGCCTGTTCGACTGGCTGGTCACCCTCTACCCGCTGTGGGCGCGGCTGGACGAGGAGGCCGCCTACGTCTCGGCCTACGTGGGCCTGACCGAGCTGGCGCTGGCCGGCTGCACCACCTCGACCGACCACCTCTACGTGCACCCGCGCGGCGCCGGTGACCTGATCAGCGCGGAGGTGGCCGCGGCCCGCGACCTGGGGATGCGCTCGCACTTCACCCGCGGCTCGATGTCGCTGTCGGAGAAGGACGGCGGGCTGCCGCCGGACTCCGTCGTCCAGGACGACGACGAGGTCCTCGCCGAGTCCGAGCGGCTGGTGGCCGCCCACCACGACCGCTCCCCGACGGCGCTCACCCGCATCGCCCTGGCGCCGTGCTCGCCGTTCAGCGTGTCGACGTCGCTCATGACGCGGACGGCGGAGCTGGCCGAGCGGCTCGACGTCCGGCTGCACACCCACCTCGCCGAGACGCAGGACGAGGACGCGTTCTGCCTCGAGCGCTTCGGCCGCCGTCCGGTCGACTACCTGGCCGACGTCGGCTGGATGGGCGACCGGGTGTGGCTGGCGCACGTCGTGTGGCCCTCGCCCGACGAGGTGCGCCGGCTCGGCGCCGCGCGGGTCGGGGCGGCGCACTGCCCGTCGTCGAACATGGTCCTGGGCAGCGGGCTCGCGCCGGTGGCCGAGCTGCGGGCGGCCGGCGCGCCGGTGGGGCTGGGCGTGGACGGGTCCTCGTCGGCCGACGCCGCGTCGCTGTGGCTGGAGGCCCGCACGGCGATGCTGCAGGGCAAGCTGCGGCACGGCGCCGGGTCGTTCACCGCCCGGGACGCGCTGGAGATCGCCACCCGCGGCGGCGCGGACTGCCTCGGGCGGACGGGCCAGATCGGGCAGCTGTCGGTCGGGTCGTGCGGCGACCTCGCCGTCTGGCCGCTGACGGGGGTGGCCTTCGCCGGCGCGCTGTCCGACCCGGTGGAGGCCTGGCTGCGGTGCGGGCCGGTGGCCGCTCGGCACACCGTCGTCGGCGGGCGGCTGGTGGTGGAGGACGGCGTCCCGGTGCACGCCGGCCTCGACGAGCAGCTCGCCGTCCACCGCCGGGTCTCCGCCCGCGTGCAGCGGAAGGACCCCGCTGCCCCCCACCGCTCGCAAGCTCGCGGCGGGCCCCTGCAGCGGGGCCGTTAGAGGGCGGCGGCGAGGGCCTCGAGGTCGTCGACGGTGCCGTCCAGGTGCGGCGACACCCGCAGCACCGGGCCGGTCATCTCCTCCGGCGCGCGCTCGACCCCGATCGCCGTCGTCACGATGCCCTGCTCGCTGAGCAGCCGGGCGCGGGTGGCGACGACGTCGACGCCGTCCGGTGGGCGCAGCGTGGTGGTGGCCGTCGGCTCGTCGCGCGGCTCGACCACCCGCCAGCCGGCCGCGCCGTCGAGCACCTCCCGCGCGGTCCGGCCCAGCGCGGCCAGGCGGGCGCGCACCCGGTCGGGTCCGGCGGCCAGGTGCTCCCCGACGGCGAGCACCAGCCCCACCCGGCCGGCCACGTGCGCCTCCCCGCTCTCCAGCGCGCGCAGCGGCGGCAGGTCGGCCGGGCCGGGCAGCACCGGCGTCAGCTCCGCGGTCACCGGCGGGCGCACGCACAGGACGCCGACGCCGCGGGGCCCGGCCAGCCACTTGCGCGAGGTCGAGTAGACGACGTCGGCGCCGAGGTCGACGTCGACGTGACCCAGCGACTGGGCGGCGTCGAGCACCAGCGGCACGCCGTGCTCGCGGCACAGTGCGGCGACCTCCGCCGCGGGCTGGACGACGCCGCGGTGGCTGGCCACGTGCGTGAGGTGCACCAGCCGCGGCGGGTCGGCGGCCAGCAGCCGGCCCAGCGCCTCGACGTCGGCCCGGCCGTCGCCGTCCACGGCCATCGGCACCGCCTCGAGGCCGGCGTCGCGCAGCTGGGCGGCGTTGGGCGCGTACTCGCCGGGGAGGCGGGCCACCCGGGCACCGCCGGGCAGCCGCCAGGCGGCCAGCAGCGCCCCGAGCGCGGCCTGCGCCGACTCGACGAAGACGACGTCGGCGGCGGCCATCCCGACCAGGCCGCCGAGCACGCTGCGGCCCTGCTGCAGCAGGTCGCCGGCGCTCGCCTCGGCGACGTAGCCGCCGAGCTCGGCCTCGTGCCGCGCGTGGTGCGCGACGGCCTCCAGCACCCGGTTGCTCTGCCGGCTGCAGGCGGCGGTGTCCAGGTGCCGCCCGGCCGGCCGGGGGCGCGCGGCGCGCCAGGAGTCGCCGAGGTCCTCGTGGGGGAGCAGCACGTCGAGCGCGGTCACGCCCCTGACGGTAGCGACGCGGGTCAGGTGTCGAGCTGCCCGCGCGCCACCGAGACGCCCGAGTGCGTCGGGTCGCCGTCCAGCTGCTCGACCGAGACGTCGACGACCGGGTACTCCCCGATGTCGACCCCGGCGGGCAGCTCGAACTCCTCGGTGCCGGCCCGGACGACGCCGAGCGGGATAAGCCCGGACACCGACTCGTCGAGCAGCCAGGCCTCGAGGTAGCCCTCCCGCGGCGCCTCGGCGGCCAGCTCGACCCGCAGCACCAGCGTGCCGTCGGGGCGCTCCACCACCGCGGCGCGGCCGGAGGCGCCGCTGCCCTCCAGCGGGTCGAGGACGGCGTCGGCCACGGGGACGCCGGCGTCCTCGGTGTCGTCCCCGCTCAGGGCCACCGCGCCGGCGCCGATGGCCAGCCCG
>NZ_JBFNXQ010000097.1:0-18689 GCF_041018925.1 Geodermatophilus maliterrae | reverse complement strand
GGCGCCTCCCGGCCGGCGGCCCAGCGCGGCAGTGGCCGCGCCGGGCGCGACCTGGTCGCCGCCGTCGGTGTCGGGCTGGGCCTCGGCGGGGTCATCCTCGCCTCGCTGCTGGTCTACCGGCCGGCGTTCCTGCTGGTCATCACCGCGGCGATCCTCCTGGGGGTCGTCGAGCTCGTCCGCGCGCTGGAGGCCGGGGGCGCGCAGGCCCCGCTGGCGCCCCTGGTCGTGGGCACGGTCGCCGTGTTCGCGCTGGCCTGGACCCGCGGTCCCGACGGCCTGGTCGTGGCGTTCCTGTTCACCGTCGTCGCCGTCCTGCTGTGGCGGCTGGGCGACGGGCCCGAGGGCTACCTGCGCGACGCCTCGGCCGGTGTGCTGGTCGCCCTCTACGTGCCGCTGCTGGCCGGGTTCGCGGTCCTGCTGCTCGTCCCGGAGGACGGCGCGCTGCGGGTGCTGGTCTTCATCGCCACCGTGGTGGGCAACGACGTCGGCGGCTACACCGCGGGCGTGCTGTGGGGCCGGCACCCCATGGCGCCCTCGGTGAGCCCGAAGAAGTCGTGGGAGGGCATGGTCGGCTCGGTCGCGGCGTGCGTCGCCGTCGCCACCCCGATCGTCGTGCTCGGCCTCGACGGGCCGTGGTGGGGCGGGGTCCTCCTCGGCGCCGCGCTCGCGGTCACCGCCACCGCCGGCGACCTCGGGGAGTCGCTCATCAAGCGCGACCTCGGCATCAAGGACATGGGCACCCTGCTGCCCGGCCACGGCGGGATCATGGACCGGCTCGACAGCCTGCTGCCCTCCGCGGCGGTCGCCTACCTGCTGCTGTCGTGGGTGGCGCCCCCGGCCTGATCGACGACCGCGCCGAGACGGGCCCGCGGCGCGGTGACCTCCCAGGTGGACCCGACCGTGTCGAAGCCGCGCCGGGCGTACCAGTGCCACGGCCAGTCGTCGGCCGCCGCCTCGAGCACGACCAGGTCGCAGCCGCTCGCCGCGGCACGGTCGAGCGCGGCCGCCAGGACCGCGTCCCCGTGCCCGCGGCCGCGCGCGGCGGGCTCGGTCACGACCGACTCCACCGCCGCGGTGGCGCCGTCGACCCGCAGCTGACCGGCGGCGACGACCCGCCCCTCCTCCCGCACCGCGAGGTCGGTGACCGCGACGACCGCGTCGTTGCGGTGCTCCCGGCCGACCAGCTGGGCGACCACCTCGTCCAGGTCGGGCTCCCCGGCCAGGTCGCGGCGCCACCCGGCCTCCCACAGCGCGTGCACCGCACGCTGGTCGACCTCCTCGGCGCGGCGCCCCGGCAGCGGCGGGGTGGCGGAGCGGGCCATCACCAGCACCTGCTCGACCTGCCACCCCCGACCGGCCAGGTCCGCCGCCACGCCGTCGGCACCGGTCCAGGTCAGCGTCGCGGCGGGGTGCGGCAGGCCCGCGCCGGTGGCGGCTGCGGCCACCGTGGCGGCGGCGACCGGCTCCCACAGCACCAGCCGGTTGTCGTCCCGGGAGCACCGGAACCGCGGGTCGAGCACCGCGACCCCGCCGGGGACGTCGCGCACCTCGGCGGCCCGCCGGGTGCGCAGCGACAGCGACAGCGCGAGCGCCCGGCCCAGCGCGTCGTCCGGCCGGGGCAGCACCGGCTCGGCCGGTGGCCGGTACGGGACGACGGCGACCACGGCGGCCGTCGGCAGCGGCCCGAAGAGGTGCGGGAAGCGCAGCCCGTCCGGGTCGCCGGGGACGCCGGGCTCCTCCCGTACCGGGTCGGCGAGCCGGGCCGGGTCGACCACGAGCAGCACCAGGTCGCGGCGCCCGGGGAACAGCCGCGCGGCCGGCAGGTGCACCTGCTCCGGGTGCGACAGGTGCACGAACCCGGTCCCGGCCAGGGACGGCGGCCGCAGCGCCCCCGCGGCCAGCGCCGCCCGCCAGGTGGCCGGCTCGCACAGGTGCAGCAGCGGGCTCACCCCGGCAGTGCGTCCGGGTCGATCCCGCGGGCGGCCAGCGCCGACTCGATCGCCTCGCACACGGTGCGGACGACGGCGACCCGGGCGTAGCGCTTGTCGTCGGCGGGGACGACGGTCCAGCGTCCGCCGGGGTGGTCGGTGCGCTGCAGCATCTCCTCGACGGCGACCTCGTAGGCCTCCCGCTTCTCGCGGTTGCGCCAGTCCTCGTCGGTCAGCTTCCACGCGCGGTAGGGGTCTCCGCGGCGGGACTCGAAGCGGCGCAGCTGCTCCTCGGGGGAGACGTGCATCCAGAACTTGGCCAGCACGGTGCCCTCGGCCGCCAGCGTCGTCTCCAGGTCGACGATCTCGCCGTAGGCCCGCTGCCACTGCTCCTCGGTCGCGAAGCCCTCCACCCGCTCCACGAGCACCCGGCCGTACCAGGTGCGGTCGAGCACGGCCATGCCGCCCCAGCCGGGCAGCACGGGCCAGAAGCGCCACAGGAAGTGGTGCCGCTTCTCGTCGTACGAGGGGGCGGCGAACTGGGCGACCCGCACGTGCCGCGGGTCGAGCTCGTCGACCAGCCGCTTGATGGCCCCGCCCTTGCCCGAGGCGTCCCAGCCCTCGAAGAGCACGCACAGCGGCGGGCCCAGTTCCCCGGCGCCGATCTGACCGCCGAGCAGCAGGCGCAGGTGCACCAGCCGCTGCTGCGCCGCGGCGAGCTGGTCCTTGCCCTCCTTCTTGGACAGCCGGGCGGACAGGTCGACGTCGTCGAGTCGGCTCACCCGGCCGAGCCTGGCCCACGCGGGCCCGGCTGTCAGCTCGACGGCTCGGCGTCCCCGGTGCCGACGGCGTAGGACAGCAGGACGTTGTCCGAGCCGGGACGCCGGGCGGTGTCACGCAGCCGCAGGTGCGCCGGGACGCCGTCCGGGAAGGCGCGCAGGCCCGCACCGAGGACGACGGGGCCGACCAGGAGGAACAGCTCGTCGACCAGCCCGGCGGCGAGCAGGTCGCCCCACAGCGTCCGGCTGCCGAAGACGAGCACGTCCCCGCCGGCCCCGGCGCGCAGCGCGGCCACGGCGGCGTGGGCGTCGGCGCGGCGGACGATCGTCGTGGTGTCCGCCCAGGGCCCGGTGTCGGCCGGGGTCAGGGAGTCGGAGACGACCACCTTCGGCAGCGCGGCGTTGCGCTGCGCCGTCTCGCGGTGCAGGTCGGCGGCCGACGGGTCGAGCGCCACCGCGGGGGACACCGTCGGGTCCGCGGCGACGGCCGGCCAGTAGCCGACCATCCCGCGGTAGGTGGTGGCACCCATCAGCAGGGTGCCCGCGGCGCGCAGCCGCTCCAGGTTCAGGGCGTCGAACGAGGCGTCCATGGGCAGGCCGGAGATGTCGCCGCCGGGGCCGGCGACGTACCCGTCCAGGGACACGAGGGTGCTGACGACGACAGGGCTCACGGTGTTCTCCTCGGGGTCGGTGGGGTCCGTCACCAGTACAGAGACACGCAGGCGCCCCGGTTCATCGGTCGCCGGCGGATCCCGTCCCGAACCGCTCGTGCAGGGCGGGGTCGACGAAGCCCGCGATCCAGCCGACGCGTCCGTCGCGCAGGCCCAGGACGGTCACCGAGCCGGGACGCCAGGCGCCGTCGGCGAACTGCTCGCACAGCAGACCGATGGAGGCGTTGACCGGCGCGGGCGTCAGCCGCCAGGGCGTGGCGAACACCCGCTCGGCGAGGGAACCGGCCGACGTCGTCCCGGCCGGAGAACCACGCCGGGAGCGGCGGCATGGTGAAGCGGACGTCCTCGGTGAGCAGGTCCACCAGGGCCGGGACGTCGGCACGCTCCCACGCGGCGACGAACCGGTCGACCAGCGCCGCGGTGCCGGTGTCCCCGAGCCGGGCCAGCTCGACCTGCTGGCTGACCGGCGGGACCCGCTCGTCCACGCCGGCCCGGGCCCGCTGCAGGGCGCTGTTCACCGAGGCGGGCGTGGTGTCGAGCAGGTCCGCGGCCTCGGCCGCGCTGTACCCGAGCACCTCGCGCAGCAGCAGGACCGCGCGCTGGGTGGCCGGCAGGTGCTGGTGGGCGGCGACGTAGGCGAGCTCCACGCTCTCGCGGCGCAGGTAGGCCGTGGCCGGCTCGTCGTCGTCGACGAGCTCGCCGGGCAGCGGCTCCAGCCAGACCGGCCCGGGGACCGGCTCGCCGAGGTCGGCGACGTCCGAGCGGGGCGGTCCGGCGTCCGGGGAGAGCAGGCGGGGCCTCCGTCGGGCCTGGCGGAGGCAGACGGAGGTGGTCACCCGGTACAGCCAGGTGCGCAGCGAGCTGCGGCCCTCGAACCCGGGCAGGCCGCGCCAGGCGGCCAGCAGCGCCTCCTGGACGGCGTCCTCGGCGTCCTGGGGTGAGCCCAGCATCCGGTAGCAGTGCGCGGCCAGCTCCCTGCGGTGCCGGCCGACCAGGCGGGCGAAGGCCACCTCGTCCCCGCTGCGGGCAGCGGTGAGGTCCGGGTCGTCGTCCACGGTCACACCGGCTCCGCGTGCTGCCGGATCCACGTGTGCATGGCGATGCCCGCGGCCACGCCGGCGTTGATCGAGCGGGTGGAGCCGTACTGCGCGATCGACAGCACGTCGTCGGCCAGCGACCGCGCCTCCGCCGACAGGCCGGTGCCCTCCTGGCCGAACAGCAGCACGCAGCCGCGGGGGAGCACGGCGGTCTCCAGCGGGCGGGCGCCGGGCAGGTTGTCGACGGCGAGCACCGGCAGCCCCTCGGCCCGCGCCCACGCGCCGAGCGCATCGGCGTCGGGGTGGTGGCGCACGGAGAGGTACCGGTCGGTGACCATCGCGCCCCGGCGGTTCCACCGCTTGCGGCCGACCACGTGCACCTCGGCGGCCAGGAAGGCGTTGGCGGTCCGCACGACCGTGCCGATGTTGAGGTCGTGCCGCCAGTTCTCGATGGCGACGTGGAAGGCGTGCCGGCGCGGGTCGAGGTCGGCCACGATCGCCTCGACGGTCCAGTAGCGGTACCGGTCGACGACGTTGCGCCGGTCGCCGTGCGCCAGCAGCTCGGGGTCGTACCGGGGGTCCTCGGGCCACGGCCCCGCCCACGGGCCGACGCCGACGCCGTCGGGCGGCGCGGGCGCCCCGTCCACCTCCGTCACGCGGGCGACGCTAGCTGCCCGCGCGTGTCCGCCGGCGGGGGCCGTGGCGGGCGCGGGACGGCGGGACAGGGCCCGGTCCGTGTGGGGGCGGCCTCGCGGCCGGCGCACGGTCGCGCCTCCACGGACCGGCCCGGTCCGTGCGGCACCATGGTCTGCTCCGGTAGGTGACCCGACGGTGACTGCGAGTGGCTGCGAGGTGGGATGACGGCACGGCAGGACGACGAGGTCCCAGGCGCCTCCGGGCCGGCCGCGACCCCCCCAGCCGCCGGACTCCCCGTCGACGAGGTCCCGGGCGGGGGCCTCGTGCCACCCGCGGACGACTGGCAGGACTGGCTGCCCGACTGGTTGACCGAGCCCGCGGCCCGACCCGCCGCGACAGGTACCACCGCGGGCCTCGACGCCGAGGGCCTCGACGCCGGGGCAGGGCACCTCGAGGACTCCGATCCGGAGGGGAGCGACCGGGGGGAGAGCACCCCGGAGGACACCCCTGTGCCGGACGGCGGCCCGGGGAACGCCCTCGAGCCAGTCGTGCCGGACGCGGCCCGGCCCGAGGCCGGCGGCCAGGGGGGCGCCAGGTCCGGGGAGGCCGCCGTCGCGGAGTGCGGAGCCCCCGGGTCCGGGGAGCTGGACACCCCGGCGGACCTCGACCTCGTCGCCGCCGACACCGTGACCGCCGACGACACCGTGACCGCCGCCGGCACCGTGCAGCCGCGGGTCGTCGACGGCCCGCGGGTGCGGGCCCGGCGCCGGGTCGGGACCGCGGTCGTGGTGGGGCTCCTCGCGGCCGGCGGCATCGCAGGCGCGGTCCTGCTGGCGGGGTCCTCCTCCGGCCCGGTCCCGTCCGCAGCCGTGCAGTCGCCGCCGGGTCAGGTCGTCGAACCTCCTCGGGTGACTCCCGCGACCCGGCCCTCCGGGGTCGCGGCCACTGTCCCGGACGCGCCGACCACCGGCGTCCCGGTGCCGACCGCCCCCGAGCAGGAGGCCCGCACGGACCCGGCACCGGTGCTCCGCGCTGCCGGGTCCCGGCCTCCCGCCCCGGCGACCGTCCCCACCACGGCGGCGTCGCCGTCCGCGGTCGTCGCGCCGGTGACGCCCGAGTCACCGGTCGAGGTCCCCACCGGCCAGCCCGGCAGCCCGGTCGCGCCCAGCGGCCCGCGTGCGGGCCCGGTGCCGATCGACGGGCCGGCGGCCACCCCCACGCACGAGTCCTCACCGGTGGTGGGTCCCGTCGAGGACCCGGCACTCACCCCGCCGCCCCCACCGACGCCGATCGAGCCCCCGACCCGGATCGAGCCCCCGACCCGGATCGAGCCCCCGACCCGGATCGAGCCCCCGACCCCGATCGAGCCCCCGACCCCGACGGACCAGACGGACCAGACGGACGGGACGCACCCGATCGACCCGATCGACCCGATCGACCCGATCGAGCCGCTCGACCCGACGGACCCCACGGACGGCGACGGGGGCGACACGGGCACGACCGGGACGTCGGAGCCCACCGCTCCGGGTCCCGGGGGACAGGGGCCCTGAGCGAGCGACCTCACCCGCGGCGGAGCCCACGCGCCGCCGGGGGGTGGGACGATGGGGAGGCCATGACTGCCCTGCCCCTCGTCTTCGACGCCCCTCGCCGGGGGAAGCCGCCGCGCCACCTCGCCGACCTCACCCGCGAGGAGGCGCGCGCCGCCGTCGCCGGGCTCGGGCAGCCGGCCTTCCGCGCCGACCAGCTCGCCCGGCACTTCCACCGCGGCGTCACCGACCCGGCGCAGATGACCGACCTGCCCGCCGCGGTCCGCGAGACGCTGACCGAGGCGCTGCTGCCCGGGCTGCTCACCCCCGTCCGGCACCAGTCCGCCGACGGCGGGCGCACCCGCAAGACGCTGTGGCGGCTGCACGACGGCGCGCTGGTCGAGAGCGTGCTCATGCGCTACCCCGACCGGGCCACCGTCTGCATCTCCAGCCAGGCCGGCTGCGGCATGGCCTGCCCGTTCTGTGCCACCGGGCAGCAGGGGCTGACCCGCAACCTGTCGGCCGCCGAGATCACCGGCCAGGCCGTCGCCGCCGCGGCGGCCATGGCGAACGGGGAGATCCCCGGCGGACCCGGGCGGCTGTCCAACGTCGTCTTCATGGGCATGGGCGAGCCGCTGGCCAACTACCCGCGCGTGCGCCAGACCCTGCGCTCGCTGATCGGGCAGGCCCCCTACGGCCTGGGCCTCTCGCAGCGCTCGGTCACCGTCTCCACGGTCGGCCTGGTGCCGGCCATCCGCCGGCTCACCGAGGAGGGCCTGGCGGTCACGCTCGCGGTCAGCCTGCACGCCCCCGACGACGAGCTGCGCAACACCCTCGTGCCGATCAACACCCGCTACGAGGTGGGTGAGGTCGTCGACGCCGCCGACGCCTACGCCG
The DNA here is from genome assembly GCF_041018925.1 of Geodermatophilus maliterrae. NCBI lineage: Bacteria > Bacillati > Actinomycetota > Actinomycetes > Geodermatophilales > Geodermatophilaceae > Geodermatophilus > Geodermatophilus maliterrae. The sequence continues at coordinate 11,215 of NZ_JBFNXQ010000097.1, read as the reverse complement.
CCCGCACCGGCCGCCGCTACTCGGTCGAGTACGCGCTCATCCGCGACGTCAACGACCAGCCGGAGCGTGCCGACCTGCTCGGCCGGCTGCTGGCCGGGAAGCTGGCGCACGTGAACCTCATCCCGCTCAACCCGACCCCGGGCAGCCAGTGGGACGCCAGCCCGCTGCCGGCCCAGCGGGAGTTCGTCGCGCGGCTGCGCGCCGCCGGCGTGCCGACGACGATCCGCGACACCCGCGGCCAGGACATCGACGGCGCCTGCGGCCAGCTCGCCGCGGCCGACCGTGCCGTGGGCGTCCCCGCCGTCGCCACTGCCACCCCGACGCCGGAGGCGCCCGTGGCGCTCGGCGCCGAGGCCGACGCGTGACGTCCCGGACCGACCAGCTCCCCGCCGACGGCGTCCCCGCGAACGACGACCCGGCCGCCCTGCGCGAGCACCACCACGCCGACGTCTCCGGCGGCCGGCTGCGCGCCGCCGTCTTCGGCGCGATGGACGGGCTGGTCACCAACACCGCCCTGGTGGCCGGCGTCGGCGGCGGGGGAGCGGCCCCGCGGACGATCGTGCTCTCCGGCGTCGCCGGCCTGGTCGCCGGCGCGATCTCGATGGCCCTCGGCGAGTACACGTCGGTGAAGACGCAGAACGAGCAGCTCGACCTCGAGGTGGCCAAGGAGCGGCGCGAGCTCGAGCGCCACCCCGAGGAGGAGCTGGCCGAGCTGGTCGCGATGCTGCGCGTCCGCGGTGTCGAGGAGGGGCTGGCCCGCGAGGTCGCCGTCCAGCTCTCCCGCGACCCGGAGGTCGCGCTGCGGCTGCACGTCGTGGCCGAGCTGGGCCTCAGCCCGGAGGACGAGCCCTCGCCGCGGACGGCGGCGGTCTCGTCGTTCCTGACCTTCTCGCTGGGCGCCGTGCTGCCGCTGCTGCCCTACCTGTTCGGGCTGTCGCTGCTGTGGGTGGCGCTGCTGTGCGGCGGGATCGGCCTGGTGGCGGCCGGCGCGCTGTCGTCGCGCTTCACCCCACGGCCGTGGTGGTACGCCGGGCTGCGCCAGCTGCTGTTCGGGGCGGTCGCCGCGGGGGCCACCTATGCGATCGGCGCCGCCATCGGGGTCACCGCCGCCTAACGGCCTCCCTGCAGGGGCCCGCCGCAAGCCTGCGAGCGATGGGGGCAGGGAGGTCCTTCCTCAGGGACGCCAGGCGGTGCGCTTGCGGCGGAGGTCCCACAGCAGGATGACCACCATGAGCCCCGCGATGCCGGCCAGCCAGAGGTCCTCCATGCGGCCCTCGTGGTTGCCCCACACGTAGGACAGCAGCGACAGCACGCCGAGCCAGCCGGCGACCTGGCCCCACCTGCCGGCGCGGCCGTGCCAGCCCCAGTCCTCGGGGCGCTCGTGCTCGATCGGGTGGTCCCCGGCGCGGACGACGGCCTCCTCGCGGCCCGGCTGGTTGACCCGCGTGGTGGCGGGGTTGTCCTGGGCGATCCGGGCGCGGTGCTGCTCGCTCACGCCGTCCATCCTGCCAGCAGGGGCGGCGCCCCACCGGGCGAGGTCGCGGCGGGTCGTCATCCGCCGCAGGAGAGCCCGGCCGCGGCGACGGCGGCGGTGGTGGCGGCCGTGGGTCGGCGAGCCAGCACGGAGCCGAACGGCTCGCCCGCGGGCAGCACGGGGACCGGGCCGAGATCGGCGCCGGCGAGGCCGAGCAGGTCGGTCGCGGAGGTGCCGGGGTCCACGGCGACGGCCCCGGAGGCGGCCCAGGAGACCGCCTGGAGCCGCCACGGCAGCGCAAGGGACCCGTGGACGCGCTCCAGCAGCGCCGGGAGGACGGTGCCCGCCGCCCCCGCCCGGCCGTCGGGGTCGACGCGTGCGGGCACCCACGCGCCGTCCACCCGGTGCTCGGGGTGCCGGGAGCGCACGAGGGCCAGCGCGGTCGCGCCGTCGACGTGCTGGCGACCGGCCCGGGGCAGCAGCAGCCCGGCCGGCCCGTCGCGCACCGGCTCGGGGACGTCGACCTCCAGGCCGCCGGCGGCGTCGACGACCGCGGCGAACCCGCCCAGGTCCACCGTGACCAGGTGGTCGGTGGTGATGCCCAGGCCGCACAGCGCGTCGACGGTGGCCTGCGGCCCGTCCAGCCAGGTCAGGGCCAGTCGTCCCCCGGACGTGCCCGTCCAGACCACGAGGTCGCGCGGGACCGACAGCGCCGTCGTGCCGGCGTCGGTCTGGTGCACGACCACCACGACGTCGGCCCGGCTGCCCGGGACCGCCTCCGGCGTCCCGAAGTCCGCCGGGTCGGCCCCTTCCGGGAGGCGCGCCCGCGAGTCGACGCCGACGAGCACCCAGGTGCGGCCGTCGGCGTCGTCGGCGTGCAGGTCGACGCGGACCTCGTCGACGCGGGCGGCGAGCACCGCGACGTCGGCGCCCGCGGCAGCCAGCAGCACGGCGAGCAGGACGAGCAGGACCCGGGCGCGTCCCCGGGGGAGCGGGAACCGCCGACGCCGGCCAGGGGAGCCCTGGCCGGCGTCGGTGTCGTGCGGTGCGGTCACGCTCAGGCCTGCACGGCCTCCGCGGCCGCAGCGGCGCGGCGACGGGCCACGACCACGAGGCCGCCGCCGAGGGCGAGCGCGCCGGCGCCGAGGCCGAGCGGGACGGCGACGCTGGCGCCGGTGTAGGCCAGGCTCGGCGAGGCGGCCGAGGTGGCGGTCACCGCGAAGGACTCCTGGAAGTACGTGCCCATGTCGCCCTCGTAGACGAGCGTGTGGTCGCCGGTGGGCGTGCCCGCCGGGACGGTGAACTCGACGGTCACCGTGCCGTTGGCGTCGGCGGTGAAGGTGCCCATGGTGCGGGGCGTCGAGTGCAGGGTCACCGTGACGACCTCACCGGGGCGGAAGCCGGTGAGGACCTTGACGACCTTCCGGCCGACGGCCGTGCTGTCGCCGGTCGCCTTGCCGGTGTCCGGGCTGGCCACGCCGGGGGTGTTGGCGGACGTGCCGCGGATCGCACCCGGGCCGCCTGTGGTCCGGGGTGCCGAGGAAGTGGCGGCGGCCGAGGAGCTGGACGCCGAGGAGCTGGACGTCGAGGAGCTGGGTGGGGTCCAGCCCTCGGGGACCACGGTGACCGTCACCGGCGGGTACTCGCCACCGGCGGTGTAGTGGTCGCAGTCCACCACGAGCTGGTAGGTGCCGGGCTCGATGTCGACGTACATGCCGAGCTCCAGTGTCCAGGTGCCGTCCTCCGCGGCCTGGGTCGAGCCGTCGAAGTAGCTGGACTGCGGCCCGACGAAGTAGACGTCGGTCGGGTGCGCGGCGTCCTCGGGGCCGAAGCAGGCCTCGCCGGTGAGCGTGATGGTCTCGCCGATCTCGACGGTCGCGTCGGCGATCTCCGGCGTGGGCAGGGGAGTCGCGGCGAGGGCGGCCGGCGCCAGCGCCAGGCCGGTGACGGCCGTCCCGAGGGCGAGCCCCGTGGTCACGGCGAGGCGGAGCGGGGACACGCGGGACATGGGTCCTCCGGGAGGTCTGTGGCCCGGGCACCCCGAGCCGTCACGAGGAGTATCGGCACGGCTGCGCGCCGTTGTAGCCACGTCACCAAGGACACGCCGTCGTCCTCTCGGCGTCGGGACGGAACCGACGACACGGTGCGCCGGCTCGGCTCGATCGATGGCAGATCCCGACAGGGAGACGGCCGTGCTGCTGGCACCGGAGGGACAGTGAGTGCCAGGTGACCCCCTCGACCGGCGCAGCCAGGGGGACCGCGGCGCGTGCACTGGACGGCGGTTGGCAGGATCGACCCATGAGCGAGCCGCGCGAGGTGACCGTGCTGGGCTCGACCGGGTCGATCGGCCGGCAGGCGATCGCGGTCGCCGAGCAGAACCCCGACCGGCTGCGGATCACCGCGCTGGCCGCCGGCGGCGGGGACGTCGCCCGGCTGGCGGAGCAGGCGCTGGCCCTGGGTGTCCGCACGGTGGCCGTCGCCCGCGCGACGGCGGCCCAGGACCTGCAGCTGGCCTTCTACGCCGCCGCCTCGCAACGCGGCTGGGCGCGGGGGGAGTACGCCCTGCCGGAAATCCTCGCCGGCCCGCGGGCGGCCGAGGAGTTGGCCGCCCGCCCCACCGACGTCGTCCTCAACGGCATCACCGGCTCCATCGGGTTGGGGCCGACCCTGGCGGCCCTGCGGGCGGGCACCGTGGTCGCGCTGGCCAACAAGGAGTCCCTCGTCGCCGGCGGCGACCTGGTCACCGCCGCGGCCGCGCCCGGCCAGCTCGTGCCGGTGGACTCCGAGCACTCCGCGCTGGCCCAGTGCCTGCGCGGCGGCGCCCGCGGCGAGGTGGCCCGGCTGGTGCTCACCGCCAGCGGCGGGCCCTTCCGCGGGCGCCCGGCCGCCGAGCTGGCCGACGTCACCGTCGAGCAGGCGCTGGCACACCCGACCTGGGACATGGGCCCGGTCGTGACCGTCAACTCCGCCACCCTGGTCAACAAGGGACTGGAGCTGATCGAGGCGCACCTGCTCTTCGACGTGCCCTACGCCGACATCGACGTCGTCGTGCACCCGCAGTCGATCGTGCACTCGATGGTGACCTTCGCCGACGGCGCCACCATCGCCCAGGCCAGCCCGCCGGACATGCGGCTGCCCATCGCGCTGGCGCTGGCCTGGCCCGACCGGCTGCCACGCGTCCAGCCGGCGCTGGACTGGTCGGCGGCGAGCACCTGGGAGTTCGCGCCGCTGGACGAGGAGGCGTTCCCCGCGGTCCGGCTCGCCCGGGCGGCCGGGGAGGCCGGGGGCGTCGTCCCCGCGCTGTACAACGCGGCCAACGAGGAGGCGGTCGCCGCCTTCCTGGCGGGTCGGCTGCGCTTCCCGGACGTCGTGGGTCTCGTCGCGCGTACGCTCGACGACGCGCCGGACCTCGGCGCCCCCACCTGCGTGGACGACGTGCTGGCCGCTGAGCGCTGGGCCCGGCAGCACGCCCGCGCCGCCCTCGCCGGAGGCCAGAGCTGAGCACCCTCCTGACGGTCCTCGGGATCGTCGCCTTCTTCGTCGGGCTGATGGCCTCCATCGCCTTCCACGAGGCCGGCCACTTCTGGTGGGCGCGGAAGTTCGGCATGCGGGTGCCGCAGTTCATGGTCGGCTTCGGGCCCACGCTGTTCTCCCGGCGCCGCGGCGAGACCGAGTACGGCGTCAAGGCCATCCCGCTCGGCGGCTACATCCGCATCGTCGGCATGATCCCGCCGGCCGAGGAGGGCGAGAGCACGCGCGCCACCCGGATGCGCCGGTTCATCGCCGAGGTGCGCGGGCAGGCGCTCGACGACGTCCTCCCCAGCGACGCCGGCCGGGTCTTCTACGCCAAGCCGTGGTGGCAGCGCGTGATCGTCATGTTCGCCGGGCCGTTCCACAACCTCGTGCTCGCGGTGCTGTTCTTCACGATCACGCTGACCGCCATCGGCACCAACGTCATCACCACCCAGGTCGACACGGTCCCCGCCTGCGTCGTCCCGGCCGGCGCCGAGAGCATCGCCGTCGCCGAGGAGGAGGGCACCGACGTCTGCTCCATCCCGATCGTGACCGCCGGCGCCGGCGCCGGGCAGGTCTGCGAGGAGGGCAGCCCCGGCTGTGCCGCGCCGGTCGCCAGCCCCGCCGCCGAGGCCGGCCTGCGACCGGGCGACACCATCGTGGCCGTCGACGGGCAGGCGCTCGAGCCCACCGCCTACGACAGTTGGACGGCGGTGCAGCAGGCCATCCGCGGCTCGGCCGACCGGCCGCTGGAGCTCACCGTCGAGCGCGACGGGGAGCGTCGCGAGCTGACCGTCACCCCGATCGAGAACGTCGTCGCCACCGACGACGGCGAGGGCACCATGACCGCCGGCTACCTCGGCGTCAGCCCCGTGTTCGGCTTCGCCCGCCAGTCGGCCTCGGACCTGCCCGGCTACTTCGGGATGGTCGTGTCGCAGTCGGTGCAGCGGCTGATCGAGATCCCCGAGCGGGTGCCGCAGCTGTTCCGCGCGGCCTTCCTCGGTGAGGAGCGCGACGTCAACGGCCCGATCGGCGTGGTCGGGGTCGGGCGGATCTCCGGTGAGGTCTTCGCCATCCAGGAGTTCAGCGGTGCCGAGAAGCTCAGCTTCTTCCTGAGCCTGCTGGCCAGCGTCAACCTGGTGCTGTTCCTGTTCAACCTGCTGCCGATCTACCCGCTCGACGGCGGGCACGTGGCCGGGGCGCTGTACGAGAAGGCCCGCGCGGTCGTCGCCCGCTGGCGCGGCCGTCCCGACCCCGGCCCGTTCGACATCGCCCGGCTCATGCCGGTCGCCTACGTGGTGGCGGGGTTGTTCATCGCCCTGTCGGGGCTGCTGCTGATCGCCGACGTGGTCAACCCGATCACACTGCAGTAGGCATCCGCGGCGCTCGCGGCACCGACCTGCCCGGACGCGGATACTGGGGGTCATGGCCATCCCCGTCGGTCTCGGCATGCCCGCTGCGCCCCCGCCCGTCCTGGCCCCGCGCCGGAAGACCCGTCAGCTCGACGTCGGCGGGGTCGGGGTCGGCAGCGACCACCCCGTGAGCGTGCAGTCGATGACCACGACCAAGACCGCGGACATCAACGCGACGCTGCAGCAGATCGCCGAGCTGACCGCCTCCGGCTGCCAGATCGTGCGCGTGGCGGTCCCCGACACCGACGACGCCGAGGCGCTGCCGGTCATCGCCAGGAAGTCGCAGATCCCGGTCATCGCCGACATCCACTTCCAGCCGCGCTACGTCTTCGCCGCGATCGACGCCGGCTGCGCCGCCGTCCGGGTCAACCCCGGCAACATCAAGAAGTTCGACGACAAGGTCGGCGAGATCGCCCGGGCGGCCAAGGGCGCCGGCATCCCGATCCGCATCGGCGTCAACGCCGGCTCCCTCGACAAGCGGCTGCTCGCCAAGTACGGCAAGGCCACCCCCGAGGCGCTGGTCGAGTCGGCGCTGTGGGAGTGCTCGCTGTTCGAGGAGCACGACTTCCGCGACATCAAGATCTCGGTCAAGCACAACGACCCGGTGGTCATGGTCCGCGCCTACGAGCTGCTCGCCGCGCAGTGCGACTACCCGCTGCACCTGGGCGTCACCGAGGCGGGCCCGGCGTTCCAGGGCACGATCAAGTCCGCCGTGGCCTTCGGTGCGCTGCTCTCCCAGGGCATCGGCGACACGATCCGCGTCTCGCTGTCGGCCCCGCCGGTCGAGGAGGTCAAGGTCGGCAACCAGATCCTCGAGTCGCTGAACCTCAAGCAGCGCGGCCTGGAGATCGTCAGCTGCCCCTCGTGCGGCCGGGCGCAGGTCGACGTCTACAAGCTCGCCGACGAGGTCACCGCCGGGCTCGACGGGCTGGAGGTGCCGCTGCGGGTCGCCGTCATGGGCTGCGTGGTCAACGGCCCCGGCGAGGCCCGCGAGGCCGACCTGGGCGTGGCCTCCGGCAACGGCAAGGGCCAGATCTTCGTCAAGGGCCAGGTCGTCAAGACCGTGCCCGAGTCCCAGATCGTCGAGACGCTGATCGAGGAGGCCCTGCGACTCGCCGGGGAGATGCGTCCGTCCGGCGAGCAGACCGACGACGGCGTCCCGTCCGGCCCGCCCGTCGTCAGCGTCAGCTGACCCCGGCACCTCCCGCGCTCCCGTGCTCCGCTCGCCGACCGCCCGCGTCCTCGACGAGACCGACGAGCCGGCCGTCCGCCGGCTCCTGGCCGCCGACCCGGTCGGGGCCTGCGTCATCGCCGGCCGGGTGGAGGTCACGGGCACGGCGCCGGCCGCGCTCGGCGCGCCGCTGTGGGGCATCGGCACCGGCCGCGACCTCGACGCGATCTGCCTGGCCGGCGCCAACCTGATCCCGTTCGCCGTCCCCGGTGCCGAGCGGGCCGCGGCCGCGGCCTTCGCCGAGCGCGCCCGCCGGGCCGGGCGGCGGTGCTCGACGATCGTCGGGCCGGCCGCCGCCGTCGACCCGCTGTGGGAGCTGCTCGAGCCCTCCTGGGGCCCGCCCCGCGACCACCGGCCGCGCCAGCCGCTCATGGCGATCGAGGGACCGCCCGCCGTGGTGCCCGAGCCGCGGGTGCGCCCGGTGCGCCCGGCCGAGGTCGACGTCCTCCTGCCGGCGGCCGTGGCGATGTTCACCGAGGAGGTCGGCGTCAGCCCGCTGCGGGTCGACGGCGGCGCCGGCTACCGCGCCCGGGTCGAGGACCTGGTCCGCGCCGGCCAGTCGCTGGCCTGGATCGAGCACGGCGAGGTGCTGTTCAAGGCCGAGATCGGCGCGGTGTCGCGCGCGGCCTGCCAGGTCCAGGGCGTGTGGGTGGCCCCCGCCTGGCGCGGCCGCGGGCTGGGCGCCGCCGGCATGGCCGCCGTCGTCGAGTACGCGCGGACGGCGATCGCGCCCGTCGTCAGCCTCTACGTCAACGACTACAACGTCCCCGCCCGCGCGGTCTACCACCGGGTCGGCTTCCGGGAGGTCGGCTGCTACGCCAGCGTCCTCTTCTAGAAGGACCCTCCTGCCCCCCACCACTCGCAAGCTCGCGGCGGGGCCCTGCAGGAGGGCCGCCCTGCCCCCACGCCTCGCAGGCTCGCGGCGGGGCCCTGCAGGAGGGCCGCCCTGCCCCCACGCCTCGCAGGCTCGCGGCGGGGCCCTGCAGGAAGGCCGCCCTGCCCCCACGCTCGGCGCGGGCCCCTGCAGAGGGCCACTTCCCGGGGATCGGCGCCCGCGTCTGACAGGGTGGGCAGCCGTGGGAGCACGACGCACGGCGGTCCTCGGCTCGGTCCTGACCCTCCTCGCCGCACCGGCGCTCGCGGCCTGCTCGGGCAGCTCGGAGGACGACGTCCGCGCCGCCGCCCGGGCCTTCCTCGACGACTGGTCCGCCGGCGACACCGACGACGCCGCAGCGGCCACCACCGACCCCGACGCGGCCCGCGCGCTCCTCCGGCAGGCCGCCACCGACCTGCCCGACGCCACGCTCACCGCCGAGCTCGGCGAGGTCGCCGTCGACGACGGCACCGCCACCGCCGGCTGGAGCGCCACCTGGGACCTCGCCGCCGCGCCCGACTGGACCTACGACGCCACCCTGGAGCTGCAGGAGGGCGAGGAGGGCTGGCAGGTCGTCGCCGCGCCGGCCGTCGTCCACCCCGAGCTGGGGGAGGGGCAGCGCCTGCAGCTGACCCGGGCGCTGCCCGAACGCGCCGCGATCACCGATGCCACCGGCGCGCCGCTGTTCGCCCCGACCGAGGTGGTCGACGTCGGCGTCGACACCGCACAGGTCACCGACCTGCCCGCCCTCGCCTCGGCGCTCTCGGCGGCCACCGGCGTGGCGGCCGAGGAGATCACCGCCGACGTCCAGGCCGCGCCGGCCGGCCAGTTCGTGCCCGTGATCACCCTGCGCCGACCGGACTTCGAGGCCATCCGCGCGCAGGTGTTCGACCTGCCCGGCGCGGTCTTCCCCACCGGCACCCGCCTCCTGGCGCCCTCGGCCCGCTTCGCCTCGGCGCTGCTGGGCCGGGTCGGCTCGGCCACGGCCGAGGTCATCGAGGAGACCACCGACGACGGCGTGGCCGCCTACGCCGCCGGTGACCAGCTGGGCCTGTCGGGCCTGCAGCGGGCGCTGCAGGAGCAGCTGACCGGCACGCCGGGCTTCACCGTGTCGGTGGTGAGCGCCGACGAGAGCACGGGCGACGCCGGCCGGCAGGTCGCCGCCGTCGAGCCGGTGCCCGGCGAGCCGGTGCAGACGCCGCTGGTCCGCGCCCTGCAGGAGGCCGCCGACGCCGCTGTCGCCACCCAGCCGCTGGCCACCCACCTGGTCGTGGTCCGGCCGGGCACCGGGGAGGTCCTGGCCGTCTCCTCCAACGAGGCCGCGGCCCCCGGCAACGCGCTGAGCGGCCAGTTCCCGCCCGGCTCGAGCATGAAGGCGATCACCGCCACGGCGCTGCTGTCGGCCGGCACGCTGACCCCCGCCACCCCGGTGGCCTGCCCGGGGACGACGGTCGTCGACGGCCGCGAGTTCGAGAACCAGGACCAGTTCGACCTCGGCACGGTGCCCTTCACCGAGGCCTTCGCGCAGTCGTGCAACACCACGTTCATCGAGGCCGGCCTCCAGCTGCCCGACGACGCCCTGGCCGCCGCGGCCGCCTCCTACGGCGTGGGCACCGACTGGCAGCTGCCGGTCGACGTCTTCTCCGGCAGCGTCCCGGCCGACTCCACCGGCACGACCAAGGCCGCCGACGCCATCGGCCAAGGCCAGGTGCTCATGAGCCCGGCGCAGATGGCGCTGGTGGCCGCGGGCATCGCCAGCGGCAGCCCGGCCGCGCCGGTCGAGGTGGTCGGCGGCGAGGCCGCGGGCCGGGCACCCGAGGGGCCGGGGCAGGCGGTGCTCGACCAGCTGCGCCCGCTGATGCGGCAGGTGGTGCTCACCGGGACGGCGACCGCGCTGGCCGACCGCGGCGAGGTCCACGGCAAGACCGGCACCGCCGAGTTCGGCAGCAACACCCCGCCGGACTCGCACGGCTGGTTCATGGGCTACCAGCTGGGCGGCCCCCAGGGCGACATCGCCTTCGCCGTGCTCGTCGAGGCCGGGCAGTCCAGCAGCGCCGCCGTCGGCGTCACCGATGCCTTCCTCGGCAACCTCGGCTGAACGGCTCCCTCGCAGGGCCCCGTCGCGAACCTGCCGGGGACGGGGGGCGAGGGGGTCCTCGCTTCAGGCGTCGGGGAGGCCGGGCAGGGCGGTGGTGACCGGGGTCCGCCCGGCCGCGACCCGCCAGCCCACGGCGCGGGCCTCCGCCGCCTGCAGCTCGAGCACCGCCAGCTGGCGCACCGACGCCTGCTCCGCCGTGTCGAGCAGCGCGACCCAGGACGCCGAGACGCCCTCCTCGAGCACCACCCCGAGCACCGCCGCGTCGACCGCGGACAGCACGGGGAAGGGCAGGGTGTAGCCGGCCTCGGCCGCCACCGGGTCCGCCCCGCGCTCCTCGAGCAGCGCGGCCAGCCGGTCGCGCACGTCGCGGTGGGCCTGCTCGCCCTCGGCCGCCGGGGCCCGGTCGTCGCCGGCCAGCGCCGCGCCCACCACGCCGTAGCCCCACACGGCGGCGTGCTCGGCGGCCAGCGCCTCGCGCAGCGCGGTGTCCTCCCCGCTCGCGGTCCCGTCCTCAGCCATCCCGGTCCCCCCTCACGCGAGCGCGGCCTCGTGACCGCGCAGCCCGGCCGCCACCGACCCCAGCAGCGCCGCCCGGGCACCGGAGACGTCGACG
>NZ_JBFNXQ010000096.1:0-18747 GCF_041018925.1 Geodermatophilus maliterrae | reverse complement strand
TGTCACCAACGTCCTGGCCGAGTACACCTAGCCCGGGACACGGGCCACGAGGGGTGTGCGTCAGGAGACGACGAAGTTGACCAGCCGCCCGGGGACGGCGACGACGCGCCGCACCGTCTTCCCGGCCAGCTGCGCGGCCACCTTCTCCTCGGCGCGGGCCGCCGCCTCCAGCGCCGCGGCATCCGCGTCGGCCGGCACGCTCACCTGTGCCCGCACCTTGCCGTTGACCTGCACGGCGACCTGCACGGTGTCCTCGACCAGCCAGCGCTCGTCGGCGACCGGGAAGGGCGTCCAGGCCACCGAGTCGGTGTGCCCCAGCCGCGCCCACAGCTCCTCGCCCAGGTGCGGGGCCAGCGGGGCGACCATCAGCACCAGCGGCTCGGCCACCGACCGCGGCACGGGCCGCTCGGCGCCGTAGGTGGCGGTCAGCGCGTTGGTCAGCTCGGTGACCCGCGCGATGGCGATGTTGAACCGCAGCGTCGTCATGCCGTCGCGGACCCCGGCGATCGCCCGGTGCAGCGCCCGCAGCGTGTCCTCGTCGGGCGCGACGTCGTCGGACGCCCGCACCGCACCGGTCTCCTCGTCGACGACGACCCGCCAGATCCGCTGCAGCAGCCGCTGCGAGCCGACGACGGCCTTGGTGTCCCACGGCCGCGACTGCTCCAGCGGGCCGGTCGACATCTCGTAGACCCGGAAGGTGTCGGCGCCGTAGGCCCCGATCATCTCGTCGGGCGTGACCATGTTCTTCAGGCTCTTGCCGATCTTGCCGTACTCGCGGTTGACCGGCCTGCCCTCGTAGAGGAACCGCCCGTCCTCCTCGACCACGTCGGCGGCGGGCACGTAGAAGCCGCGCTCGTCGGTGTAGGCGTAGGCCGAGATGTAGCCCTGGTTGACCAGCCGGCGGAACGGCTCCTCGCTGGAGACGTGGCCCAGGTCGTGCAGCACCTTGTGCCAGAAGCGGGCGTAGAGCAGGTGCAGGACGGCGTGCTCCATGCCGCCGACGTACAGGTCCACGCCGCCGACGTCGCCCGGCGAGCGCGGGCCCAGCCAGTAGCGCTCCAGCTCCGGGTCGACCATCTGCGTGTCGTCGGAGGGGTCCAGGTAGCGCAGGTGGTACCAGCACGATCCGGCCCAGTTGGGCATCGTGTTGGTCTCGCGGCGGTAGGTCCTCAGCCCGTCGCCCAGGTCCAGCTCGACCGTCGTCCACTCGGCCACCCGCGACAGCGGGGGCTCCGGCGCGGACTCGGCGTCGTCGTCGGCGAAGGTCTTCGGCGAGTAGTCGTCGACCTCGGGTAGCAGCACCGGCAGAAGCGACTCGGGCACCGCGCGCGGCAGGCCGTCGGCGTCGTAGACGATCGGGAACGGCTCGCCCCAGTAGCGCTGCCGGCTGAACAGCCAGTCACGCAGCTTGTAGGTGGTCGTCGCCTCACCGGAGCCGTCGCGCACCAGCCACTCGGTGATCGTGGCGATGGCGGTCGCCTTGTCCAGGCCGTTCAGCGACACCTCGTCGTTCGACGAGTTGATCATCTCGCCGGAGCCGGTGTACGCGCCGCCGTCCCAGTCGGCCGGCGGCTGCACGGTGCGGACGACGGGCAGGCCGAAGGCCCCGGCGAACTCCCAGTCACGGGTGTCCTCGCCGGGCACGCCCATGACGGCGCCGGTGCCGTAGCCGGTCAGCACGTAGTCGGCGATGAACACCGGCAGCTCGCGGCCGTTGACCGGGTTGACGGCGGTGACGCCCAGCCAGACGCCGGTCTTCTCCCGCCCCTCGTTCTGCCGGTCCAGCTCCGAGCGGCGGGAGGCCTGCCGCTGGTAGGCCGCGACCGCCTCGCCCGGGCTCGCCGCTCCCCCGGTCCACCGCGGGTCGGTGCCGTCGGGCCACGCGTCCGCGGTCAGCGCGGCGACCAGCGGGTGCTCGGGCGCCAGCACCATGTAGGTGGCGCCGAACAGCGTGTCCGGCCGGGTGGTGAAGACCTCGATCGTCTCCCCGCCGGCGTCGTCCGCCCGCTCCGCCCCGACGGCGAAGCGGATGCGCGCACCGGTGGAACGGCCGATCCAGTTGCGCTGCATCTGCTTGACCGAGTCCGACCAGTCCAGCCGGTCCAGGTCGGCCAGCAGCCGCTCGGCGTAGGCGGTGATCCGCATCATCCACTGGGTCAGCGGGCGCCGGAACACCGGGAAGTTGCCCCGCTCGGACCGGCCGTCGGGGGTGACCTCCTCGTTGGACAGCACGGTGCCCAGGCCCGGGCACCAGTTCACCGGCGCCTCGTGCCGGTAGGCCAGCCGGTGGGCGTCGACGACCTGGCGCTTGCCGACGTCGTCCAGCTCGGCCCACGGCACCCCCGAGGGGTTGGTGCCCGGCGCGGGCGCGCGCGTCCCGGCGTCCAGCTCGGCCACCAGCTCCTCGACCGGGCGGGCCCGGCCGGCCGCCTCGTCGAACCAGGCCCCGAAGATCTTCAGGAAGATCCACTGGGTCCACCGGTAGTAGCCCGGGTCGATCGTCGCGAAGGTCCGGCGCTCGTCGTGGTCGACGCCCAGGCGGCGCAGCTGCGCCCGGATGGCGGCGATGTTGGCCTCGGTGGTGACCCGCGGGTGCTGCCCGGTCTGGACGGCGTACTGCTCGGCGGGCAGGCCGAAGGCGTCGTAGCCCATCGGGTGCAGCACGTTGTCGCCGTCCATGCGGCGGAACCGGCTGGTGACGTCGGTGCCCAGGTAGCCCAGGGGGTGCCCGACGTGCAGGCCCGTGCCCGAGGGGTACGGGAACATGTCCATGATGAAGGACTTGGGCCGGTCGGCGACCCGCTCGAAGCCCTCCGACAGCCGGCCCGTCGGGTTGGGCGTGTGGAACGTCCCCTCCTGCTCCCACCGGTCCTGCCACTCCAGCTCGATCCGCTGGGCGAGCGCCGGCGTGTAGCGGTGCGGCGGCACCCCCTCGTCGGCCGGGTCGGTGGTGGGCCGGCTCACCGTCTGGCTCATGGTGGGGATCTCCTCGGCGGGTCGTGCGGCGGGCAGAAAAAAACCCCTCGCGCAGGAGGGGTCGCCGTGCTGGTCTGCGTCGGTCAGATCAGCACGGCCGGCGAAGGAGCAGCTGCCCGATCACGCGCGCGAGCGTACTCCGCGGCTCTCGCCGGGCGCGCGCGGACACCGGGTCGAGCCGGCACCCCCCGCCTCCCTCCAGCGGGTGAGCCCGCCGCCGGAGCCGCTCCACCCGGGTGCCCGGACCGTCGAGAAGGGTCGTGTGCGATCGATCGAGTCCCGCGGGGGCAACCGGCTGGCGTCCCGGTGGGCCCTGGTCCTGGCGGGGGTGGCCCTCGCACTGTTCACCACCGGGGTGTGGTCCCGCCCGGACGGCGCGGCGTGGGCGTCGGCCTACGACCTCGTCCTCTACAACGCCGTCTACGTGGGCGGCGCGGTGGTGTGCGTCCTCGCCGCGGTCCGGCACGCCGCCGATCGCCTCGCCTGGGCGAGCCTGGCCCTCGCGCTCGTCCTCGGTCTCGCTGGCAACCTGGTGTACACGCTGGTCATCAGCCAGATGGCCGACGAGCCCTACCCGTCGGTGGCCGACGCCTTCTACCTCGCGTACTACCTCCCGCTCTACGTCACGCTCATCGCGCTCATCCGCACCCGGGTCGGCCGCTTCCACACGAGCATGTGGCTCGACGGGGGCATCGGCGCCCTCGGCGCCTCTGCCGTGGCCGTCGCCCTCCTGCTGGAGCCGGCGCTCCGCCTGACCGAGGGAGACCTCGCCGCGGTCGTGACGACCATGGCCTACCCGGTGGCCGACGTCGTCCTCCTGGCGCTGCTCGTCGCGGTGTCGGCGATGCTGGGCGTGCGACGTGACCCCTCGCTGCTGCTGGTCGCCGCCGGCATCGTCGCCAACCTCGTGGGCGACATCGTCTTCCTCGACCTCGCCACCGCAGGTCACTACGTCGAGGGCGGTCCGCTCGACCTGACCTGGTTGGCCGCTGTCGTGCTCATGGCCGTGGCCGCCCACCGCAGCGACGGCAGCCGGCCCCGCACCCGGGACACCGACACCCAGGTGGGCTGGCGGGTGCTGGCCGTGCCGATGGTCTGCAACCTGGCCAGCCTCGCCGTCCTGGGACTGGGCTGGGGCGACCGGATGTCGCCCTGGGCGGCCTGGTGCGCGATCGGCTGCGTCCTGGCCGGCGTCGCGCGGACCACCATCACCTTCCGCGAGGTGCGGGCCTTCAACGAGGTCCGCATGGAGGCGCGCACCGACGAGCTGACCGGCCTGCCGAACCGCCGCGCCCTGCTCGAGGCCGCCCGCGCCGTCGTCGCCGAGGCCACCACGGCCCGCCCGGCCGCCCTGCTGCTGCTCGACCTCGACGGCTTCAAGGAGGTCAACGACAGCCTCGGCCACGGTGCGGGTGACCAGCTGCTCTGCCAGGTGGGCCCGCGGCTGGCCTCGGCGCTGCGTCCCGGCGACCTGCTCGCCCGCCTGGGCGGGGACGAGTTCGCCGTCCTGCTGCCCGCGACCGACCTGGTGACCGCGGCGGACCGGGGCGGCGTCGTCGCCGAGCTGCTGCGCCGGCCCTTCGCCGTCGAGGGCATCCGGCTGCACGTCGGCGTGAGCATCGGCGTCTCGACCGCCCCGATCCCCGCCGACGACGTCCAGGAGCTGCTGCGCTGCGCCGACGTGGCGATGTACGCGGCCAAGACCGAGCGCAGCGGCGTGCAGGTGTACGTGCCCGACCCGGGCAGCGGTTCCGGTGACCGCCTGCGCACGATGGAGGACCTGCGGGCCGCGCTGGTCCGCGACGAGCTCGACGTCCACCTGCAGCCGCAGGTCGTCATGGGCGACGGCCGGGTGGTCGGCGTCGAGGCGCTGCTGCGCTGGCACCACCCCACGCGCGGGCTGCTCAGCCCCGCCGTCGTGCTGCCGGCCGCCGAGCAGGCCGGGCTGCTGCGCCCGCTGACCGACGTCGTCCTCGGTCGCTCCCTCGACGCGGTCGCGCAGTGGTGGCACGCGCACCGGGTGCCGGTCTCGGTCAACCTGGCCGCGGCCAACGTCGCCGACCTCGACCTGCCGACGAAGGTCGCCGCGGAGCTGGCCCAGCGGGGCCTGCCGCCCGAGGCACTGACCCTGGAGCTGGTCGAGGACACCCTCATGGCCGACCCCGAGCGCGGCCGCACCGTGCTCGGCCAGCTGCGCCGGCTGGGCATCCGGACGTCGATCGACGACTACGGCACCGGGTACAGCTCGCTGGCCTACCTGCGGCACCTGCCTGCCGACGAGCTCAAGCTCGACCGCAGCCTCACCGCCGACGTCGACCGCGACGAGCGGGCCGCGGCGATCGTGCGGCACACCGCGGCCCTCGCCCACGACCTGGGCCTGAGCCTGGTCGCCGAGGGCGTGGAGGACCTGGCCACCGGCCGCCGGCTGGCCGACCTCGGCTGCGACGTCGCCCAGGGGTACGCGATCGCCCGGCCCATGCCCCTCGTGGACTTCCTGGGCTGGCTGGCCGGCGAGCGCAGCGAGAGGCTCCGCACCTCGGTGTGACGACCGCCACCCGGGGCGGGACGACCGCGCGGGGAACGACGGCACCGGCCGCCGCCCGGGGTGTGCCGACCAGCCGGACCGGGCAGGATGGCCGGGAGTCGATCAACCCGGAGGTTCAGATCCCGTGTTCCGCACACAGTCCCCTGGTCAGGTCATCGGGGCCGAGCTCCAGGAGGGCCTCAGCCACCTCGGTGCTGCCGCCACCGAGGCCGGCCGGGCCGCCGCGGAGCAACTCGTCCCCCGCGTCGAGGCCGCGCGCGAGGCGGCCGGCCCGGTGCTCGACGCCGCGCTGGAGGTCCTCGTCCCGAAGATGGCCGCCGCCGTGGCCGTCGCCACCCCGGCGGTCACCTCGGCCATCGACGCGCTGACGCCGCGCGTCGAGGCCGCCCGTGTCGCCGCCAGCCCGACGCTGGAGCTGGCCCGTGACCGGGTCGACGCCGCCGTCGACGCGCTCATCCCGCGCATCGAGACCGCCCGCAGCACCGCCGGCCCCGCCGTCACCTCGGCGCTGACCGCCGCCGGGGCCGCGGCCGCCAAGGCCGCCGCCGACCTCGCGCCCCACGTCGAGTCCGCCCAGGTCGCCGCCCGCCGCGCCCTGACCGACGAGGTCACCCCGCGCGTCCTCGCCACCCGCGAGGCGCTCGGGCCCGCCCTGGTCGGCGCCCGCGGCGCCCTCGCCGCCGGTGTCGGCGCCGCGCTGGTGGAGCTCGAGCACCGCCGCGCGGACCTGGTGGCCGGCACCACCAAGGCCACCGCCGACGTCCGCCGGACGACGGCCAGGGCCACGAGGGACGCCCGCCGGAAGGCGTCGAGGCAGCGCGCGCGACTGGAGCGGACGGCGGCGCGGACCGCCACCGTGCTCCGGCGGCGGGCCGTCGTCGAGCCCGAGCCGAGCCGCTGGCCGTGGCTGGTGGCCCTCGTGGCGGCGATCGCCGCGGCGACGGTGCTCATGCGCCGCAAGAAGGACGACCCGTGGACGCCGGCACCCGCCGGTGACGGGCCAGTGCCCAGCTACCGAGAGGACCCCGTGCCCAGCTCCCCGAGCAACGACAACGCCGGCAAGACCGTCTCCTCCGCCCAGATGACCTCGGGCGACGGCACCCCGCCGGACAGCGACCTCGGCTGGCGGACCGACACCGACCAGCCTGCCGCGGGCAGCGCCACCCCGAACGACCCGGCGCTCGACACCGCGACCGCCTCGCCCGACGGCAGCCCGCAGATCGCGGAGGCCAACACCGGGTCGGCCCAGAACCCCGACCTCGACCCGACCAACAGCGACATCCAGGACGGCCCGGCCAAGGCCTGACCCTCCCCGCCGCGACGACGGCCCCCCGGGCAGCCCGCCCGGGGGGCCGTCGTCGTCATCACCCGGCCCGGACCGGCCACCGGGGTACCGTGGGGATCATGAGCGAGACGGTGACGACCAGCAGCTCCGAGCCGTCGACGATCGGCCCCGCGGGCCGCAAGCTGCTGCGCCTGGAGGTGCGCAACAGCCAGGTCCCGATCGAGCGCAAGCCGGAGTGGATCAAGACCCGGCTCAAGACCGGGCCGGAGTACACCGAGCTGAAGTCGCTGGTCCGCCGCGAGGGCCTGCACACCGTCTGCGAAGAGGCCGGCTGCCCCAACATCTACGAGTGCTGGGAGGACCGGGAGGCCACCTTCCTCATCGGTGGCGACCAGTGCACCCGGCGCTGTGACTTCTGCCAGATCGACACCGGCAAGCCCGCCGACTTCGACGCCGACGAGCCCCGCCGGGTCGCCGAGAGCGTGGCCACCATGCAGCTGCGCTACGCCACGGTCACCGGCGTCGCACGCGACGACCTGCCCGACGGCGGTGCCTGGCTCTACGCCGAGACGGTGCGCCAGATCCACGCCGCCGTCCCCGGCTGCGGCGTCGAGCTGCTCATCCCCGACTTCAACGCCGACCCGGCGCAGCTGGCCGAGGTGTTCTCCTCCCGGCCGGAGGTGCTGGCGCACAACGTCGAGACGGTGCCGCGGATCTTCAAGCGGATCCGGCCCGGCTTCCGCTTCGAGCGCTCACTGGCCGTGCTCACCGCCGCGCGCGAGGCCGGCCTGGTCACCAAGTCCAACCTCATCCTCGGCATGGGCGAGGAGCCGCACGAGGTCGTCGAGACCATGCAGGCCCTGCACGAGGCCGGCTGCGACCTGCTCACCATCACCCAGTACCTGCGCCCCTCGCCGCGGCACCACCCCGTCGTCCGCTGGGTCAAGCCCGACGAGTTCGTCGGCTTCCAGCAGCAGGCCGAGGAGATCGGCTTCCCGGGGGTGCTCGCCGGACCGCTGGTCCGCAGCTCCTACCGGGCCGGCCGGCTCTACCAGCAGGCCGTCGAGGCCCGCGGACTGACCCGCTCGATCTGAGGACGTCGCGGCCGGCCCACCGGGGTCGGCCGCGCGCGGCCCTATCCTGGGGGCATGGCACGCAGCAAGCCCACAGACTCCCCCGCCCCGACCGGCAAGGCCGGGCGTGGTCCCGGCACCGCAGGGCGCGGGCGGTCCTCGGGCACTGCGGCCGGTGCGACGGCCTCCGGCGCGACCGCCGCCAGCGGCTCGGCCAAGCCCGGCAAGGACACGTCCGGCAAGGCAGGCAGGGCGCCCAAGCTCGGCAAGGACGGTCAGCCGAAAGTCGGCCGGCTGAAGAAGGTCGGCAACCAGGCCCGCATGATCAAGCAGGCCTACTCACTGACGCGGAAGAACGACCCCAAGCTGCCCTGGCTGATGCTCATCGTCTTCGTGGCGGTGGCCGGCGTCGTCGAGCTGCTGGCCATCCTCTTCGGCGCCCCCTTCCTCTTCATCCCGATCGCGATCGTCCTGGGCGTGCTGGCCGCGATGATCGTCTTCGGCCGGCGGGCGCAGGGCTCGGCCTACCGGCAGGTCGAGGGGCAGCCCGGCGCGGCGGCCTGGGTGCTCGAGGGCATGCGCGGCGACTGGCGGGTGTCCGCGGGCGTCGCCGGCACCACCCAGCTCGACGCCGTCCACCGGGTGCTCGGCCGGCCCGGGATCATCCTCGTCGGGGAGGGCTCCCCCGCCCGCGTCCGCGGCCTCATCGCGCAGGAGAAGAAGAAGATCGCCCGCGTCGTCGGCGACACCCCGATCTACGACCTCACCGTCGGCGACGAGGAGGGGCAGGTGCCCCTGCGCAAGCTCAGCACGCACGTGATGAAGCTGCCGCGCAACCTGTCCGCCGCGGAGGTCAACAGCCTCGGCCGGCGGATGGCCGCGCTCGGCGGTCCCAAGATGCCCGTCCCCGGCGGCCCGATGCCGGGCGGACGGCAGATGACGGTCAGCTCACGGCAGGTCCGCCGCCGCTGACCCACCCGACGCGCTGGGATCAGGGGACCTGATCGTGCGGTGTCCTCCCGCACCGTGGAACGTCGGGGAGGACGCTCGACGATCAGGTCCCCTGATCATCGCCTGGGCCCCGCCGGCTACAGCCGGGCGAAGGGTTCGGCGTAGCGGAACGTGCCGCGCTGCTCCGGGCCGGCCAGCCGGCGGGCCTGGAAGTGCGAGCCCCACGCGGGGTCGGGCGGAGTGATGCCGAGGTCGGTCGACCGGACGAAGCCGAAGCGCCCGTAGTAGGCGGGCGACCCCAGCAGCGCCACCAGGTGCTCTCCGGCCGCCTCTGCGACGGCGAGCAGGGCGTGCACCAGCACGGTCCCGATACCCCGGCCCTGCGCGTCCGGCCGCACGCCGAGCGGCCCGAGCCCGACCGCCGCCGCGCCGAGCGGCTCGAGCCACCCGCGGGTGCCGATGACGTGGCCGACGACGTCGTCGCCGTCGGTCGCGACCAGGGACAGGTGCGGCAGGAACCCGGCGTCCTCGCGCAGCTCGCCGACCAGCCGCGCCTCGACGACCTCCGCCGTCCCGGCGGCCGGCGCGAACGCGGCGCGGTGCAGGGCGGCGACGGCCCGGTGGTCGGCCGGCCGCTCCTGCCGAACGGCCAACGTGCAGGGGCCCGCCGTGAGGTCGCGAGCGGTGGGGGGCACGGTGGGCCTTCAGCGGTCGCGGACGACCGCGGTGTCGGTGAGCCGGTCGTGCAGCCCGCGGCCGTCGGCGTCGACGACGAGCGCCGGCACGAGCACCATCAGCAGCCCGGTGCGGACGACGGCGCGCCACAGGGCGAGCCGTGCTCCCGGGCTCGGGTGGGCCAGCCGCAGCCCGAGCAGGCGCATCCCCGGCGTCTGCCCGGCGGCGACGAGGAACACCACCGTGACGACGGCGAAGGACAGCAGGCTCCAGTTGCCCGGCAGGCTCGGTGCGGTGAAGAGGCCGGCCACCACGGCGGAGAGGAACGCGTCGACGAGGAAGGCCAGGACCCGGGTGCTGAAGGACGCGAGCGACCCGGGCCCGTCGGACGGGAGGCCCAGGGAGGCGCCCCGCCTGCGCTCCTGAGAAGGTGGCTGCGCGTCCCTGACCATGTCCACCAGCGTAGGACCCGCCCGCAGCCCGGCTCCTGGGCCGAGCAGCGACGACCGACGGCGACACGCCGGAGACCGTTGTTACCGCCGCGAAACAGACGGGACACCCCGGGGCAACTCCCGGGCCATAGCTTGCTGAGCGGCTGTCCGCCCACTCCCGGAGGATCGATGTTCACCAGTCCCGACGAGGTCGCCGCCTACATCCGCGACAACGACGTCGAGTACGTCGACGTCCGCTTCTGCGACCTGCCCGGCGTCATGCAGCACTTCACGATCCCCGCGTCGACCTTCGGCGAGGACACGTTCTCCGACGGTCTCGGCTTCGACGGCTCCTCGATCCGCGGTTTCCAGGCGATCAACGAGTCGGACATGCTGCTGCTGCCGGACGCCAACAGCGCGTTCCTCGACCCGTTCCGCCGGCACAAGACGCTCAACGTCAACTTCTTCATCCACGACCCGATCACCCGCGAGGCCTACAGCCGGGACCCGCGGAACGTGGCGAAGAAGGCCGAGGCCTACCTGGCCAGCAGCGGGATCGCCGACACCGCCTACTTCGGCCCCGAGGCGGAGTTCTACGTCTTCGACTCGATCCGGCACTCGACCGGCATCAACGAGGGCTACTACCACATCGACTCGGTCGAGGGCTCCTGGAACTCCGGCTCCCTGACCGGCGAGAACGGCGGCCCGAACCTGGGCTACAAGACCCGCGCCAAGGGCGGCTACTTCCCGGTCGAGCCCTACGACCACTACAGCGACCTGCGCTCGACGATGATGACCAACCTGACGGGCGTCGGGCTGGAGCTCGAGCGTGGCCACCACGAGGTCGGCACCGGCGGCCAGGCTGAGATCAACTACAAGTTCGACACGCTGCTGCGGTCGGCCGACAGCCTGATGCTGTTCAAGTACATCATCAAGAACACCGCCTGGGCGTACGGCAAGACGGCGACGTTCATGCCCAAGCCGCTGTTCGGTGACAACGGCTCGGGCATGCACTGCCACCAGAGCCTCTGGAAGGACGGCGAGCCGCTCTTCCACGCCGAGACCGGTTACGCGGGTCTGTCCGACACCGCCCGCCACTACATCGGCGGATTGCTGGCCCACGCCCCGTCGCTGCTGGCCTTCACCAACCCGACGGTCAACAGCTACCACCGCCTGGTGCCCGGCTACGAGGCGCCGATCAACCTCGTCTACTCGGCCCGCAACCGCTCGGCCTGCTGTCGCATCCCGATCTCCGGCGACAGCCCCAAGGCCAAGCGCATCGAGTTCCGCGTGCCCGACCCGTCGGCCAACCCCTACCTCGCCTTCTCGGCGATGCTCATGGCCGGCCTCGACGGCATCAAGAACAAGATCGAGCCGCCGGCGCCCGTCGACAAGGACCTGTACGAGCTGCCGCCCGAGGAGGCCCTGGGCATCGAGAAGGTGCCCGCGTCGCTGGACGCCGTCCTCGACCGGCTCGAGGTCGACCACGAGTACCTCATCGACGGCGGGGTGTTCACCCCCGACCTGATCGAGACGTGGATCGAGTACAAGCGGGAGTTCGAGATCGACCCGATCCGCCTCCGCCCGCACCCGCACGAGTTCGCGATGTACTACGACATCTGATGCCGACTAGCGGGCTGACCTGCGGTTCTGTCTGCAGGTCAGCCCGCTGAGTCCCCAACCAGTCCCCACGAGAAGCGAGCACAGCACCGACGGCGGCCCGCGTGGACTCGTCGCTGTCGGGCCACAGGTGCCCGTAGGTGTCGAGCGTCGTCTTGGCCGAGCCGTGCCGGAGGCGGTGCTGCACGACCTTGACGTCGAGGCCGCTGCCGATGAGCAGGCTGGCCAGGTAGTGCCTCAGGTCGTGGAAGCGGAACGCAGCGGGCAGCCCGGCGACCTTCGGCCGAGCCGAGCGGATCGCCCGCTCGGTGGCCCACGTCGAGGTCTGCCGGCCCGTGCCGTCGGTGACGACGTGGCCGCCGCCCCACCGAGCCACCGCAGCCGACAACACCGCGGCCAGCTCCTGGGGGATGGGCAGCGCCGTACAGGACGTCTCGCTCTCCAGCGGCTTCCCGTTGCCCTGCTGCACCGGCCGGACGACGCCGCGCATGAAGTCGACGTCCCCGACCCGCAGCCCCACCACCTCGGCGGTACGCAGCCCGACGAACGCACCGAGCAGGATCGCCGGGCGCAGGTGCTCGGCGATCGTGTCGTGCAGCGCCCGGACCTGCTCGGTCGTGGCGACGTACGGGCGCTGACCACCCGCGCCGGGCGAGGTGCGACGCGAGCACGGGTTGCGCGCCAACAACCCGTCGTGCACCGCGTCGCTCATGACCTGCGAGAGCCTCGAGTGCAGGGCGTAGACGTAGCTGTCGGCCAGGCCGTCAGCCTTGGGCTTCACCGTCCACGAGCGGATCGTCGACGGCCGCACGGCCGAGAGCGGCATCGGGCCGAACGCAGCCTCGATCTGGGCGAGGTGCACCTGCGCCTGCCGCACGGTGCTCGAACGCCGGGTGGCGTAGCCGGCCAACCAGGTCTCGCACCACTCGGCGACCGTCGTCCGGGCAGTGTCCGGATCGACGTAGGTCCCGGTCACCTGACTGGTCGTGACCTCGTCCAGCCACCGTTGCGCCTTGGACTTCTCCTTGTCGGCGAATGCGCGGGTGATCTCCTTGCCGGCGGCGTCCTCGTAGCGAGCTCGGTAGCGCATCCCTTGCCCGTGCCGGGCGCTCGGAACTCGCTTACCGGTCGCCGAATCGGTGACGAACCACCGGTCCTGGATGCTGCGGAACGTCACGAGCGTCTCCGATGTGTAGCGCGGGCAGTAGGCGCTCGGCGACCTGCGTCAGGCGGTCTGTGGCTCCGTTGCGACCCGCGCCTCGAGTGCTTCACGGGCGAGCTGGGAGATGGTCTTGCCTTCGCGGGCGGCGATCTCGGCGGCGCGGTCGCGGACGGCGGGGGTGACGCGGAAGACGATCCGCGGAGAGGTGGCCGCCTCACCGGTCAGGGACGGTCGACCGCCCCGGCGCCGGACCTCGTCGACGATCTCCGCGGCCTTGTGCTCGGTGAGCCGGGTGCCGTCCTCCAGCCGGACGTCTGTCCGGTCGAGATCGACGTCCGGGCCGATGGGTGAGTCGGCGGTGACGGGTGGTGGGGTTCGCTCGGTCACGGGCTGTCTCCTCGGAGATGGGTCGGCATGACGTGGATGACCAGCAGGTACCGCCGCCCGCCGTCGGCCGGGTGCACTTCGAGGGCGATGACCTCCAGCTCTCGGCCCCGTTCGTCGGGCCCGACGTAGAGCCAGGCGTGGGCACCGCTGCTGGTGGTGACCGCGGTCGGTTCGGTGCTGGCCAGGACGTGGCGGGCGGAGGCCCGGCCGATGCGGTGCTTGCGCGCCGACTGGGTGAACCGGATCTCCAGAGGATCAGTATTGTGCGACACAACATTGCCCGTCAAGGCCGGCCGGCTCTGTCCGCATCCTGCCGGGCGTCGATCCATGTACGCAGGTCGTCGCGGCGGTAGAGGACGCGGCGGCCGAGGCGGAAGCTGGTCGGGCCGGTGCCGAGGTGCCGCCAGTACCGGAGAGTGGCGATCGGAGCGCGCAGCAGCTGGGCGGCTTCAGCGATGGTGAGCAGCTCCGACGTGGGCTCGCCGGTGTGATCGCGGGCGGGGTCTGGTCGGGCATAGCGGTCTCCGGGGGCTCGACGGGCATGGGCGGGGTGCCACCTGTGGAAGGCGCGATTTCATGGCCGTTGGTGACAGCCCACAGCCAACTTCTCCGGTCAGGCTCCTGTTCTCCTCCGGTACGTCTCCTGTCGCCGGTACTGCACGAGGTGGGAGCGCCTGAGGTCTCGCCCGGCGCCGCGGTAGAAGCGGGGTGATGGCGTCCGGTAGGAGGCCGGCTCCGATGAGGCGCTCCGTAGGTCGGCAGGCTCCAGTTCCCTCCAGCCCCCTCCCCGCGCACGCGGTGGCGGCCCCGTGAGGAGCGACCCGCTCACCGCCCCAGGCCTGAGGCGGCACCAGGCGTGACCCGCGGCCCGTGGCGCTCGGACTCAGGTCGTGGGACACCCGACCAGTCGCTGGCCGGCCCCGGTGCGACAGCTGGACGCTGGGGATGCCCGGTGTCGCGGCGCGCGTGCCAGGCGTCACGGGCTGCGGTGAGCCGGTCGGGCGGCTGACCCAGCAGGGCCGGTTCACTGGCGAGTCGGGCGATGCGGACCTGTGCGCCAACCAGCTCGTGCTGTGCGGTGGCAACGTGGCGCTCGAGGTCGGCCAACCGCCCTGCGGGATCGGGTGCCCAGGCGATCGGCCCGAGCGGGTCGAGCCGTTCCTGACGCCGGCGGCGAGCGTCGGTCAGTGCCAGACGGGCCCGCTCACCGGCCTGCCCGGCCGCTTCGGCCGCGGCGTGTAGTGAGTGGCGTTCGTAGTGGTCCCGTTCTGCAGCCCGGTGGGCGGTGGTGTCGAACGCCCTCCACAGCACTGGCCGGTCGTCGAACCGGTCGGCTACCCGGGCGAGCCGCTCGGCGTCGGTGGGCAGGTCGGGTAGGTGCGGACGCCACCGGTCGGCCCAGCCGGCCAGCCGCTCAACAGCGCGGGCGACGGGTGCGCGCTTGAGTCCCCACCAGCCAGGCCCGTCGAGCACCACCCGGGCCGCGGCGCGAGCGGCGCCGCGCTCGCCGTCCCAGGCAGCGAGCAGTCCATCGCGGATCCGGTCGGCCTCCTCAGCGAGGACAACATCGGCGACCTCGACCTGCTGTGTCGCTCGGTGAGCGTTGTGAGCCGCCTGTTCGTGGTCCGCTTCCAGCCTCCTGAGTTCGCCGCCGTGGGCGGCCTCGACCGCCACGGCCTGGCGCAGGGCGTCGCACCACGGCTCCAGGACGGCCAGCCGATCGAAGCAGCGCTGCTCGACCGTCCACGCCGTGTGCAGATCGGCCAGCACCTGCTCCAGCGGGCGGGGCGTGGCGTAGCGGGCCGCTTCGGCGGCGGCCCGACCGGTGGCGTGGCCGGGGCCGAGGTCGGCCCGGTCGCGGCCGAACACGGCGATCCACTGCCCACGCGCCTCAGCCGGGTCCTCGGCGACCAGGTGGGCGGTGTTGGCGGTGCGGCCGCGGGTCATCCCGACGTAGGCCGACGCCGCACCGGTGTGCTCGCCGACCACCAGGTGGGCCGCGGTGACGGTGTCACCCTGCGCGCCGTGCGCGGTGCTGGCGTAGGCCAGCTCCACATGGGAGGTGACGTAACCGGCGGGCAGCACCCGCTCCCCCGCCCTCACCGGGGTGACACCGGCAGGGACGGCGTCGGCCGGGGTGACATCGCCCGGGATGACGGTTAGCTCCCCGCCGGGGCCAACGGCGACGACGGTCCAGACGTCGCGGTCGGACACCCCCAGGTCGCGGACGTTGCGGCGGGTGGCGACCCGGTCCCCGACTCCGATCCGCCGCCCCACGCCGGTGACCGCGACCCGGACGTCGTCAACGCGGCCGTCGGCGACAAGCCGCTCGCGGATGGCCGCGTTGAGGTCGATGGCCTGCTCGCGGGTGTCGACCACCACGGCCACCCGCTGGCCCTCGCGGTGATGGTCGGCGACGACCTCGGCCAGCGCCTCCTGGAGCGCCGCAGGATCGGCGTGCAAGCGGATCTGCTCGCGGGCGACCAGAGTGTCGAAGACCGCGCCCGGTTCGGCGCCGGTGCGCATGGTCAGGGTCAGGTCGGCGTACTCGACATCCGGTGTCGTCCGGCCGGCTTGGTCGGTGCGGGTGAAGCGGTGCACCGTCTGCAGGGTCAGGTGCGCGGCCGGATCGACCTGACCGGCGGCGAGGTCCAGCACGCCGCCGCGGCCGACTGCGGCCAACTGGTGCCGGTCACCGAGCAGCGCCAGGCGCACCCCGCACTCGTCGGCGAGGGTCAGCACCGCGCGGGCGGTGGCCTGGTCGAGCATCCCGGCCTCATCCACCACCAGCAGGTCCCCGGGCATGAGGCTCGCCCCTGGCTCCGGGCCGGCGTGGACGCCTCCGGTGCGCGGCTCGGCGTCGCCGGTGGCCAGCCGGCTCCAGATCCCCTCGTCGGTCCAGCGCCAGCCGTACTGGAAGGCCAGCCAGGCTGCCGAGCCGGTGGCGGTGCCGACCTCGGCGGCGGCGACCTTGGCCGCCTTCAGCGTCGGTGTCACCACCGTCAGCCGGCGGCCTTGTGCCTCGAGAAGGTCGCGGGTGGCGGCCAGCAGGGTGGTCTTGCCCTCGCCGGCCGCGCCCTCGATGACGACCAGCGGCCGGTCGCCGGCCAGGGAAGCGGCCGCGGCCGCTTGCCCGGCGTCCAGCCGCGCGAGCGCGGCCAGCGGCAGCTCAGGCTTCCGCTGGCGATCGGTCACGGAGGGAGCGCTGCGGGCGGCGAACCGGTCGGTCAGGTCGTCTTCGACGTCGAGCACCGGCTGCGAGGTCCAGGCCCGGATGTGCTCAGGAAGGCCGTCACGGTCCAGCAGCGGCACACAGCGGGCCATCGTCCGGGCGGTGAGGTCCTCGGCCAACTCCATCCGCACGCCGACCTCGACGACGATGCCCGCGGCGGCGATCAGCTGCTCGACCTCGCCGCGGACGTCGGCGGCGTTCCACGCCGAGCGCCCGGCGGCCAGCCGGGTCAGCACGGTCCCCACGGCGGCTTCCCGGTCGAGGGTGCCCACCGGTGTAGGCGCCAGGTGCACGGGGTGGTCGCGGTCGCGGTAGCCCAGGGCGACCAGCTCGCCGACCCACCGGGCGGTGAGGTCCTCGCCGGGTTGCGGGGTGACCTTGTCCGGGTGGCCCTCGGCCCACGCCCGCGCATCCCAGGCCCGCCGCAGCGCCGGCCCCGGGATTTGACCGGGGTGTGCCTGCGTCCATTCGCGTTCGTAGCGGTCCACGTTGCGGCCGATCTGCGCCGCCCGGGCGCTGAACCCGCCCACGTACTCGGCGAGCTCCTGTATTTCTCCAGTGGAGTCGAGGGTGTATCCGTGTGCGGCGAGGGCGGCCCGGAAGTGCGGGTCGGTGACGACCGCGGCGTGCCCGATCCCGTTGACCGCGGCGAGGGAGTCCCGCACGCCCACGGTGTGAGCCCCCGCCATCGCCCGGCGGCGAACACCCGGGCGTTGACCTGCAGGTGCAGATGCCGGTGCGGATCCCCGGCGCGGGAGGTGTGATGGTGCACCGTCACCGCCTCCAGCACCTCCACCGGCACCTGCAGCTGCCCGCCGCGCGGCCCCACCCGGGTGGTGGCGTGCTGCGAGAGCCAGCCGATGACCTGGGCCGCCGCGCGGTCCTGCGCGACGTCGTAGGCCGCAGCGATGTCCGGGTGCAGGGCGGCGGCCAGCGACCAGGACTTCGGGCCGTTGACCACCACCTCGGCGAACCGCACCGCGCGGTCATCGGTTCGCGGCCGCCCCCGGGCGGTCCGGTGTCGGGGTCCAGCCCGGCCACCCACGCCTCGTAGCCGTCCCCGGTCAGCGCGGCGAGTTCCCGCACCGGCCCGCCGCCGGCGGTGTAGCGGCGCGCGATCCCGGGTCCCTCGGTGAGGTAGTGGTCATCGGCCCGGCCCCGGTCGGCCTCCACGTGGTGCCGGGCCGCCGCCGGCGCGCCGACGTAGATCTTCAGGCCACCGTGCATTTGTCAACGCCACCCGACAATGACCAACACGTCACCACTGGAAACGGCAGTGGGCCCCGCGAAGCGGGGCCCGGACTACCGCTATGCGTAGCATGCGTGCCGTTCTTCAGTGAAGGCTTGGCTGCGAGCGGTAGGAGTTGAGTGTTCTAGGCATCAAGTCGTCGTATGTGTCGAGTCGTTGGTCGCTTATGGCGATCGTTGGTGGCATGCAGAATGACGACTGCTTAGCTTTTCACATGGTCGCGGTGGGCTGCGCAATGGCACTCGGCTCGCGGTCACGCAGCGGCCTTCTACGAGACGGTGGCTTGGGTGTCGAGCGGCCGACGGTTGACGCAGCTCTGCCCACCAGGAGGGAGTCCCGGTTGTCCTCCCCGTACGGGACGGCTCATCGGGCTGGTCTTACGGGACGGCGGTCGAGGGGCACGCGTTCAGTCCTGCCATGTTCCCGGTTGAGGTTCGCCTTGTGAGACAGGGCTGCGGGTCGTCGGTGATCAGCCGTGAGACTGTCGCCCATAGCGGCCCACTCAGGGCTAATCCATGTAGGGCCGATACTTCTCACGGAATTGCATGATGGGCATCGTCGCCAGGTCTTGTCGGACCTGCAGGAGGAGGCGTTCGACCTGCCCGTGGCCTGTGACCGGCGGCCGGAGCAAGGCCCACCTTCCACCCCTACGGTCCTGGATCAGCACTCTGTCGCCCCGCAGTGGTCGGCGTTTGTAGCGGGCGGTCAGTGCGTCGCCGACTGGCACGTGTGCCAGGTCAGGAGGCACGCGGGAGCACATCTCGGCGAGCTCCCGCAAGCCGTGATCCTCCTCGATGACACACTCGACGCAGGCCCAGACGGAGACGACGGGTCCAGGGTGCACGTGCCAGGCGTGCCCACAGTCGGGGCACATGCTGCTGGTCACGGCGAGCGAGGCTAGCTGTCGCAACGCGAACATGACGCCGTGTTGCACGAGCCGCCCTGTGGGTCGGACCGCGCCGTGTCCTTGAGCGGCCCACTGTGGGACAGCTGGTCGACAGCCAGGCGGTCATCCGCGGCTCGGCGGTTGTGACGAATCAGATGGCTAGACGCGGTGGGAGGTCGTTTCGCTCGATGAAGCCGTCACCT
Source organism: Geodermatophilus maliterrae (assembly GCF_041018925.1). NCBI lineage: Bacteria > Bacillati > Actinomycetota > Actinomycetes > Geodermatophilales > Geodermatophilaceae > Geodermatophilus > Geodermatophilus maliterrae. Next base: position 72 of record NZ_JBFNXQ010000096.1, on the reverse strand, counting down.
TAAGGCAGAGAGCAGAGGCGGGGTCAGCGCGTCAGGTCAGGGCTTGGACGTGAACTCGGCCGAGGGTGTCGG
>NZ_JBFNXQ010000095.1:0-19323 GCF_041018925.1 Geodermatophilus maliterrae | reverse complement strand
ACGGCGAGGCGGCCGCGCACACCCGACGGGCGCTGCGGCTGGTCGACCCGGCGCAGCCCGGCGCGGCCCGCACACGACACGACCTGCTCACCGCGCTGGGCAACGACCTGCTGCGCAGCGGCCGCCGCACCGAGGCCCAGGAGGTGGTGGCCGAGGCCATCGCCGTCGCCCAGGAGCTCGGTGACCGGCGCTGCGTGCTCGAGTCGGCGGCCGTGTGGGGATCGGTCACACTGGAGAACTGGCGGCCGCACGGCGTCGTCGACACCGGGATGGTGGCGCTGCTGGAGGACCTGCTCGAGCACCGCGACGACAGGGGCGGGTGGGGAGCCAGCACGGCGAGCGAGGCCGAGCGCGACCGGCTGACCGCGCGGCTGCTGGGCACCCTGGGGGTGGAGCTGGCCTTCAGCGAGGACCTGCGGCGCGGCGTCCGGTACGCCGAGCGGGCGGTCGCGCTGGCCCGCGGTGCCGGCGACCCCGAGCTGCTGGGCCGGGTGCTGAACAACTACTCGCTGGCGGTGTGGGGGCGGCCGGGGGCCGCGGAGCTGCGGCTGGCCGCCACCGACGAGGCACTGGCGCTGGCCGGCCGGGGGCTGCCGCGGCGCACCGAGTTCTACGCCCGCCTGCACCGCGCGGCGATCCGGCTGCACCTCACCGACCGGGCCGGCTTCGAGGCCGACCTGGAGGCCGGGCGGCGGCTGGCGTTCGCCCTGTCCGGACCGGAGGTGCGCCCGCACGTGCTGTGGCAGCAGGCCGGCGCGGCCTGGCTGGCCGGCGACGCCGCGCGCGCCGAGGAGCTGACCACCGAGGCGTACGAGCTGTACCGCCGGGTCACCCCGCACGCGCGGCACGCCCACGCCGCGCACCTGTTCGCGCTGCGCCGCGCGGACGGCCGGCTGCCCGAGGCGGTCGACCTGCTCGTCGGGGCCGGCGACGAGGGCAACCCGCTGCTGCAGCTCATGGCGGTGCTGGCCGCCGCGGAGTCCGGCGACCCGGCCGAGGCCCGCCGGCTGCGCGCCCGCTGGGGCCGCACGCAGATCCGCGACTGGGCCAGCGACGTGCTGGTCCTGCTGCAGGCCGAGACGGCGCTGCACCTCGGCGACGAGGCCGACGTGACGATGGCGACGGTCCAGCTGCTGCCCTTCCGCGGCCGGCAGGCGGTGTTGGGGACGCCGGCCTTCAGCCTGGGCGCCTACGACGAGCTGCTCGGCCGGATCGCCGAGCACACCGGCGACACCGTGGCCGCGCGCGACCGGTGGACCGCCGCCCGCGAGCAGGGCCGCCGGGTCGGCTCACCGCACCAGGTGGCGCTGGCCGAGGCGCACCTGGCGCGGGTGCCCGCGGAGGCCGCGCAGCGCCCGCCGCGCCGCCGTCCGGTCCGCACCGCCTGAGGGGGTCCTCGCTCAGAGGGTGGTGGCGCGGCCGCCGTCGACCGGGATGACCGCGCCGGTGACGTAGGCGCCGGCCCGGCTGGCCAGGTAGACGACGACGCCGGCCATGTCGTCGGGGCGGCCGATGCGGCCCAGGGGCGAGCTGGCGACGATCTCGTCCCCGCGGGCGGCCAGCGTGGCGGCCATCATCTTCGACTCGAACGGCCCCGGGGCGACGGCGTTGACGGTGATCCGCCGCGGCCCGAGCTCCTTGGCCAGGTGCCGGGTCAGCTGGTGCACCGCGGCCTTGCTCGACGAGTACGAGTAGGTGGGCAGCTGCGGCACGTGCAGTCCGTCGATGCTGCCGACGTTGACCACGCGCGCCGGGTCGTCGTCGCCGGCCGCGGCCTCGAGCAGCGGGAGCATCGCGCGGGTGAGGAAGAAGGGCGCCTTGACGTTGAGGTCGAGCACCTTGTCCCACGCCGAGGCCGGGAAGGTCTCGAACGGCTCGCCCCAGGTGGCGCCGGCGTTGTTGACCAGCACGTGCACCCGCTCCTCGCGCCGGCCCACCTCCTCGGCCAGGCGGAGGCACTCGGCCTCGGTGGAGACGTCGGCCGGGATGGACTCGACCCGGCCGAACCGCGCCAGCTCCGCGGCGGCCTGCTCGCCGGCGTCGGGCTTGCGCGAGGAGACGTAGACCGAGGCGCCGGCCTGCAGCAGGCCGCGAGCCATCATCAGGCCGATGCCGCGGGTGCCGCCGGTGACGACGGCGACCTTCCCGGTGAGGTCGAACAGGTCCACGCGGAGCCTCCCGTGAGCGACGTGGGGACGGCGTCGGCCCCCGGCCCCGGCACCCTAGCCAGGCCCGATCACGTGGTCCCGATCGGCAGCGGGCCCCCGGCTGTGCCAGCCTCGGGTGCCGTGGACCCCCGGCGCGTGGGCGCGACCAGCGAGGTCGGCCGGCTGCGGACGGTCGTCCTGCACCGCCCGGGCGCGGAGCTGCGCCGGCTCACCCCGCGCAACAACGACCAGCTGCTCTTCGACGGCGTCCCGTGGGTGGCCCGCGCGCAGGAGGAGCACGACGCGTTCGCCGCCGAGCTGACCGGCCGCGGCGTGGAGGTGCTCTACCTCGACGCGCTGCTCACCGAGGTGCTCGCCCGGCCCGCGGCGCGCGAGGAGCTGGTGGCCGCCGCCGTGGACGACCCGCGGCTGGGCGCCACCCTGCAGCGCGCCGCCGTGGCCCACCTGTCCGGGCTGGCGCCGCAGGACCTGGCCACCACGCTGATGGCCGGCCTGGCCCACGACGAGCTGCGCGGCGGGCGCGGGCTGGCCTACCAGATCATGGACCGCGGCGACTTCGTCGTCCCGCCGCTGCCCAACCTGCTGTTCACCCGCGACTCGTCGGTGTGGGTGGGCGACCAGGTGGCGATCACCTCGTTGGCCATGCCGGCGCGGCACCGGGAGAGCACGATCACCCGGGCCGTCGCGACCCACCACCCGCGCTTCGCCGGCACCGGGCAGCTCTACGACGCCTCGCTGGAGCACCTGGAGGGCGGCGACGTCCTGCTGCTGGGCCCCGGGGTGCTGGCCGTGGGCGTCGGTGAGCGGACGACGCCGGGCGGTGCCGAGCGGCTGGCCCGCCGGGTGTTCGCCCGCGGTCTGGCGCACACGGTGCTCGTCGTCCCCATCGCCCAGGAGCGGGCGACCATGCACCTGGACACCATCGCCACGATGGTCGACGCCGACGCCATGGTCATGTACCCGGCGGTCGCGGACTCCCTGGTGGCCTGGACGGTCACCGTCGGCGACGAGCTCCCGGACGACGCCGACACCGTCGAGCTCGCCGTCTCCGGGCCGCGGCCGTTCGTGGTCGCGGCGGCCGCGGCGATGGGGATCGACCGGCTGCGGGTGATCGACACCGGCCTGGACCCGGTGACCGCCGAACGCGAGCAGTGGGACGACGGCAACAACACCCTGGCGCTGGCCCCGCGCCTGGCCGTGGCCTACGAGCGCAACACCGTCACCAACGCCGCGCTCGAGGCGGCCGGCATCGAGGTGGTGCCGATCCCGGGATCGGAGCTGGGCAGCGGCCGCGGCGGGCCCCGGTGCATGTCCTGCCCCGTGTCGCGCGACCCGCTGTAGACACTCCCCTCGCCCTCGCCCTCGCCCTCGCCCTGGCCCCGCCTGGCCGCACCCCGGCCCGGCCCGGCCCCCTCCCGGGGCTCCCCTGCCGGACGTCGTGCTCTCGTCCGCATGCGGGGCAGAGCACGACGTCTCACGGCGGTACACGGACCCCGGCCCCCTCGTGCCCCGCACGCAGGTGTGTCCGGCGAGCCGGGCCCGCCTCACCGGGTCAGCGGAGCGTGACCTGGCGGGAGAGCAGGCCGGCGCGGGCGCGGCGCTCGTCGGCGCTCAGCTCACCGGTGGCGGCCAGCGCCTGCTCCAGCCGGGTGCCGAACTCGGCGGCCGGGCCGGCCCAGTCCTGCGCCGGGGTGTCGGCGGGCAGGTCCCACACCGGCACGACCAGCCCGTGGGCGCGGAAGGCCCCGGCGTACCGGGTGCCCTCGCCGAGCAGCAGCTGCTCGGAGGCGGAGAGCCGGGCGAGCGCGTCGAGCAGCGGCTCCTCGGCCTCGGGGCGCACCCAGCGCAGGTGCGCGCGCTCGTTGCCGGGCCGCACCCAGTAGGCCGCCCCGAGCCCCTCGAGCCGCTCGGTGGGCAGCACCGCCTCGTTGGCCCGCTCCAGCCCGGCCCGGGCGGCCGGGCCGGCGTCGGTGCCCTCCAGCCAGAACCCGAAGTCCTCGTGCACGGTCACCTCGAGCGGCGCGGACAGGTCGAGCAGCTCCTGCAGCCGCGGGCCGGCCGAGCCGGCGGCACCGATCGGGCCCGGGTCCACCGGCGCACCGGCCGGGGACTCCAGCGCGGCGGCCAGGGCGGTGCCGATGTCGCGGCTGACGTCGTCGGAGGAGGCCTGCAGCTGGACGCCGAGCAGGACCTCGCCGTTGCTGCGCACGAGCGCCGGCGCGCCACCGGGCAGCACGCTGGCCAGCGTCACCTGCCGGCCGTCCGCCGTCCGCAGCGGCGCGGTGGCGGCGGGCACCAGCTCCCGCAGGGCCACCCAGTCGGCCTCGCCGGGCAGGCCCTCGAACGGGCGGGTCACCGGCGGCGCGTACCCCGAGCCGTGGCAGTGCTTGTAGCGGCGGCCCGACCCGCACGGGCAGGGGGCCTTGGGGTTGGTCGCGCCCTCGGCGGCGGGCGCGGGACGGCGGCGGGTCGCGGATCGGGCCATGCGGCCCAGCGTAGGTGGGGCCCGGCGGCGGTCCGCGCCACATAGGCTCGGCAGCCGTGACGCCGCTGGACCCCACCGACCCGGCCGTCGTCGCCGACCCGTACCCGGCGTTCGCCGCCGCCCGCGCGGTCGCCCCCGTCCACTGGTCCGAGCAGCTCGGCCTGTGGCTGGCGTTCACCCACGCGGAGAGCAACGCCGTCCTGCGCGACCGGCGGCTGGGCCGGATCTGGCGGGACCGGGAGCCGGCCGAGCGCTTCGGCAGCTTCAACCTGATCCACCGCAACGCGATCCTCGAGATGGAGCCGCCCGACCACACCCGGCTGCGGCGCCTGGTCAGCGCCGCCTTCGCCCGCGGGCACGTCGAGCGGCTGCGGCCGTGGGTGCAGGCGTACGCGCGGGACCTGGTCGACGGCCTGGTCGAACGCTCCGCCGGTGAGCAGCCGGTCGACGTCCTGTCGGGGATGGCCGAGGAGCTGCCGGTGGCCGTGATCGCCGAGCTCCTCGGGGTGCCGCCGGCCGACCGTCCGCTGCTGCGGCCGTGGTCCAACGCGATCGTGAAGATGTACGAGTACGGCCGGACGACGCAGGTCGAGGACGCCGCCGAGCGCGCGGCCGCGGAGTTCGTCGCCTACCTGCGCGGGCTGGCCGCCGAGCGGCGGCGCGCGCCGGGCGAGGACCTGCTCACCCACCTGGTCACCGTGCGCGATGCCGAGGGCGACCGGCTCACCGAGGACGAGCTGGTCACCACGTGCGTCCTGCTGCTCAACGCCGGTCACGAGGCGACGGTCAACGTCAGCGGCAACGGGCTGCTGGCGCTGCTCGAGCACCCCGGCCAGCTGGCCCGGCTGCGCGCGGACCCGGGGCTCCTGCCGACGGCGGTCGAGGAGCTCATGCGCTTCGACTCACCGCTGCAGCTGTTCGAGCGCACCGCCACCGAGGACGTCGAGGTCGGCGGGGTGACCGTGCGGGAGGGGCAGGAGATCGCCGCCCTGCTCGGGTCCGCCAACCGCGACCCCGCCGTCTTCACCGACCCCGACACCCTCGACGTCGGCCGCACCGACAACCCGCACGTCTCCTTCGGGGCGGGCGTGCACTTCTGCATCGGCGCCCCGCTGGCCCGCGTCGAGCTGCAGGCGTCGTTCGGCGCGCTGCTGGAGCGGACGTCGTCGATCGAGCCGGCCGCGCCCGCACGGCGCCGTCCGGAGTTCGTCATCCGCGGCCTGGCCGAGCTGCCCGTCGTCCTGACCCGGTAGTGGACGGCAGCCCGGGGGCGGCCCACACCGCCGACGTGCTCGGCCGGCTGCGTGGGCTGGCCGACCCGGCACGGCTGGAGGGGATGGCCCGCCACGGCGTCGGCGGCGCGGACGTGTCAGGCGTGACCGTCGCCGAGCTGCGCGCGCTGGCGAAGGAGCTGGGCCGCTCGCACGAGCTGGCCGCGGGGCTGTGGAGCTCCGGCGTCCACGAGGCCCGCATCCTGGCCAGCCTGGTCGAGGAACCGGGAGCGGTGGACGAGCGGCAGCTCGACGAGTGGGCGGCCGGCTTCGACTCGTGGGACGTGTGCGACCAGGTCTGCCAGAACCTCGTGCGGCACACCCCGTTCGCCTGGGCCCGGGCGCTGGAGTGGAGCGGGCGCCCGGAGCCGTTCGTCAAGCGGGCCGGGTTCGCCGTCATGGCCGGGCTCGCGGTGGCGGACGCGCGGTCGGACGACGACCGGTTCGAGCCGTTCCTGCGCGCGGTCGCCGAGCGGGCGGACGACGACCGGCCGATCGTCCGGAAGGGTGCGAGCTGGGCGCTGCGGCAGATCGGCAAGCGCAGCCCCGGCCTGCACGCCCGCGCGGTCGAGACGGCGCAGGAGCTGAGGTCGCGGGGCCGGGGCGCCCGCTGGGTCGGCGCCGACGCCCTGCGGGAGCTGGAACGGCGCCCCGGTAGAACGTGAGCGCGGTCACTGGCACGATGCGGCCATGCGCGGGTTGATGCAGGACGTCCCCCTCACCATCGACACGATCTTCCGGCACGCCGAGCAGCACCACGGTGACGTCCCGATCGTCACCGACGGCCCGGCCGGCAGGAGCAGGTCCACCTACGCCGAGTGGGCCCAGCGGACCAGGCGGCTCGGCGGCGTCTTCGACACCCTCGGCATCTCCGCCGACGGCCGGATCGGCACCTTCGGGTGGAACAGCCAGCGACACCTGGAGCTGTACTTCGCCGGCCCCTGCAGCGGCCGCGTGGTGCACACACTGAACATCCGGCTGTTCCCCGAGCAGCTGACCTACATCGCCAACCACGCCGAGGACGAGGTCGTCTTCGTCGACCGCACCGTCCTGCACCTGCTGTGGCCGCTGATCGACACCATGAAGACCGTCCAGCACGTGGTCGTGATGGACGACGGCGGTGACAACGAGGTCCCCGACGACCCGCGGGTGCTCGACTACGAGACGCTGCTGGCCGACGCGCAAGCGGTCGACTTCCACATCACCGACGAGGGCTCGGCGGCCTACATGTGCTACACGAGCGGCACGACCGGCAACCCCAAGGGCGTCGTGTACTCCCACCGCTCGACCTACCTGCACACGATGGGCGTGATCTCGCCGAACGCCTTCGGGCTCAGCGTCCGGGACGCCGCGATGCCGGTCGTGCCGATGTTCCACGCCAACGCCTGGGGGATCGCGCACGCCGGTCCGGCCGCCGGCGCGGCCATGATCATGCCCGCCTCGATGATGCAGCCCAAGGCGCTCGCCGACCTGATCGTCGAGGAGGGCGTCACCTTCACCGCCGGCGTCCCGACCATCTGGCAGGGGGTGCTGCCGCACCTGGCCGGCCGGCCCCACAAGCTGCGGGAGATCGGCTGCGGTGGCTCGGCGGTGCCCAAGGCACTCTCCGAGGCGTACCGGGAGCAGGTGGGCCTGCCGATCCTGCAGGCGTGGGGCATGACCGAGACCCACCCGGTCGCCTCCTCCGGCATCCTGCCGCCGCGCTTCGAGGACGCCGACGACGAGGCCAGGGCCGCCTGGCGGGCGCGGGCCGGCATCCCGTTCCTGGGTGTGGAAGCCCGGATCGTCGACGCCGACACCCTCGAGGAACAGCCCTGGGACGACGAGGCCACCGGCGAGCTGCAGGTGCGCGGCCCGTGGTGCGCCGCGGCCTACTACAACCCGGACGCGGGGGTGGAGCTGACGACTCCGGACGGCTGGATGAAGACCGGGGACGTCGCCGCGATGTCCCCGGACGGCAACATCCGGATCGCCGACCGCACCAAGGACCTCATCAAGTCCGGCGGCGAGTGGATCAGCTCGGTGGACCTCGAGAACGCGATCATGAGCCACCCGAAGGTCAAGGAGGCCGCGGTCGTCGGCATCCCGCACCCGAAGTGGGACGAGCGGCCGCTGGCCTGTGTCGTCCTCAAGGAGGGCGAGACGGCGACCGAGGAGGAGATCCTCGAGCACCTCAAGCCGCAGGTGGCCAAGTGGTGGATGCCCGAGGGCGTCGAGTTCATCGACGAGGTGCCCAAGACCAGCGTCGGCAAGTTCTCCAAGAAGGACCTGCGCAGCCGCTTCGCGGAGTACGTGACCAAGCAGTGAGGACGGCGGAGGCCCGGGTCCCGGGCCCCCGCTCCCCGGTGACAGGGGAGTGACACGCCCGCTCGCACGGGGGCGGTACTGACTGAGGGAAGGCGTCCAACTACCGTGCGTGCATGGCTTCCGTCCCGCCAGGAGACCGATCCGATCGGCTGACCGACGACCGGCCCGGCCGCGGTTCGAGGCCGTCCGTCGCCGGCCGGTCCCGGGCGGGCTCGCCCCGGCGGTGGCTGTGGACCTCCGGTGTCGCCGCTGCGGTGATCGGCGCCGGGCTGGTCGCGCCCTCGCTGACCGCTGCCGGGGCGCCCACGCCGGGGCCGGGCGCGGAGCAGGTGCTGAGCGAACGGGCCGCGACCGCGACGGCCCTCCTGACGAAGCCCCGCCGGCCGGTCCCCACCATCCCGACCGGGACGACGACGGCCCCCACGACGACGGCCCCCACGACGACGGCCCCCACGACGACGGCCCCCACGACGACGGCCCCCACGACGACGGCCCCCACGACGACGGCCCCCACGACGACGGACAGCCCGCTCGCCGGGGACACCTTCCACGGCACGAACGCCGGCGCGGCCGCAGCCGCGGCGCAGCCGGGCACCAGCCCCGAGGACGCGGCCCTGCTCCGGGAACTCGCCGGGGTCCCCACCGCCACCTGGCTGGGGTCGTGGAGCGGCGACGTCACGGCGACGGTGAGCCGCGTGGTCGCCGACGCCCGCGCGGCCGGCCGCGTGCCGGTGTTCGTCGCGTACAACATCCCGGGCCGCGACTGCGGCGGGTACTCCTCGGGCGGCGTCGACTCCGCCGCGCAGTACGACCAGTGGGTCCGGGGCATCGCCGGCGGCATCGGCAGCGCGGAGGTGGTCGTGGTCGTGGAGCCGGACGCGCTCGCCCAGCTCTGCGGCGACCCGGCCGCGCGGACGGCGATGCTGCGCGCCGCCGTCGAGGTGCTCGAGCGCAACCCCGGCACGCACACCTACCTCGACGCCGGGCACTCCACCTGGGTCGACGCCGCCACGATGGCCGACCGGCTGCGCGCGGCCGGCGCCACCGGCGCGGACGGGTTCGCGCTCAACGTCTCGAACTTCCACACGACGGCGAGCAACGTGACCTACGGCCAGCAGGTGTCGTCCCTGCTGGGCGGCGTGCACTTCGTCGTGGACACCAGCCGCAACGGCAACGGGCCGGGCAGCGACTGGTGCAACCCGCCCGGCCGCGCCGTCGGCCAGCGCCCCACCGGCTCGACCGGACAGCTCCGGGTCGACGCCTACCTGTGGGTGAAGACCCCCGGCGAGTCCGACGGCACCTGCAACGGCGGCCCGGCGGCCGGCACCTTCTGGCCCTCCTACGCGGTCGCGCTCATGCGCGCAGCGGCATAGCGGTCAGCCGCCCACCCGGGCGAGCTCGCCCGCGGGGAGCGCCTCGCTGTAGCCGACCCGGTACACCAGCAGCCGCATCCCCGCGGACGGCGTGTAGGCCGCGGTCTGCTCGAAGTTGCGCTGGAAGTACTGGAAGACGTCCTCCTCGTACCCCTGGTCGTAGCTCAGCAGGAGGTAGACGTACTGGTGCCCGTCGGCGAGGGACTCGACCTCCAGCGGGAGCTGGTCGGCGTCGAAGGGAGGCATCGGACCCGAGCGGTCCCAGATCGGCAGCGTGGTCACCCGCGCGGCCCCGTCGTAGTAGTACTCGAACGGGTAGACCGTGAAGGGCGAGCTGAGGACCACGACGTCCTGCGGCCGGGCCTGTGCCTCGGCCAGCTGCGCGGCCTCCCGGTAGTCCTCCCGCACGGGCGTCCCGGGGTCCACGACCTGCACGACGGTGCCGCCGATGGTGACGGCCAGCAGGACGGTGGCCAGGCTCCGGGCCACCGGCGCCGTCAGGCTGCTGAGGAAGCGCACCACGAGCACCAGGAGGGCCGGCAGCGCCGCGATCATGTAGCGGCTCAGAAAGAACGGCGTCACCAGGTGGCTGACCACGAAGGCCATCAGCACCGGCACGAAGGCGGCCACGACCAGGTACGACGTCGCCCGGTCGAGCTTCGCGCCGGCCCGGACGCTGGCCAGCGCGGCGAGCACCAGGAGGGGCCAGGTCGACGACACGGCCGTGTTGATCGCCTCACTCTGGAACCCGAAGAGGAACTGCGAGTAGACGTTCGAGTAGTCGATCGACGACGGCGCCGGGAGGTTGGGCCGGGTGTCGGAGGCCGACCCGCTGGCGCGGAAGTACAGGAACCACGGCAGGAAGGCGGCGCCGACGACCACGGCGACCCCGGCCATCCGGACGAACGTCCCCCACGGCAGCCGCCGCCACGCCCCCAGCAGGAACAGCCCCTGCGCCACCAGGACGAGGACGAAGAAGTAGTGGGTGTAGACCCCGACGACGGCCGAGGCGGCGTACCCGGCCCACGCGGCGTTGCCGCCGCCGGTGACGATCCTCAGGAAGCAGTACTGGCTCACCAGGGTGACGAAGACCAGCATCGAGTACATCCGCGCCTCGTTGCCGTACCACAGCAGGAAGGGCGAGCAGCTGAAGACGACGAGGGCGAACAGCGCCCACGGCGTGCTCAGGCTCCGGCGCGCGACGAGGTAGAACACCGGGACGGACGCGAGGAGGAAGACCAGCGACAGCAGCCGCGCCGTCTCCACGTCCGGGCCGAGCGCGAGCCGCCAGGTCCGGAGGAGGACGTGGTACAGCGGCACGTGGACGTCCCTGGCCACGAGCTGCAGGAGCGCCTCGTAGCTGCGGTCGGTCTGCCACAGGCTCTGCGCCTCGTCGAGGCGGATGCTGTTGCGGAGGAACGAGGCCCGGGACGCCAGGACGACGACGCCGAGGCACAGCAGGTGGACGGCGGCCACGGCGGCCGGCCGCACCACCCGGCGCAGGTCGTGGCGGGGCGGCGGCCGGTGCTGCCCGCGGCGCACGGCGTGCGCCGGGGCGGTCGCGGGCGGCGCCTCGCGCAGCAGGTCGGTGATGGACACGGAGCTCCTCGGCGGCTCAGTCGTGGACCGGCTGGAGGGCCGGCTCGACCGACGGGACGGGTCGCGTCGCCACCAGCCCGCCCGGGGCCATCGGGCGCACGGGCGGGAGCAGGTCGGCGACCGGCGCGGTGGGCGCGGCGGGGGTGACGTGCCGGCGCTTGCGCGGCGCGCGGGACGGCGAGGCCGCCACGACGAAGGGGACGGCGATGGCCAGGTGCACGGTGAGCCAGGCCACGTTGGCCACCAGCGAGGCGCTGGCCCCCTCCCGGACCGCCCCCACCGCGAGGGCGACGGCGGCGAGGGCGGCGTAGACCAGCTGCGGCACGACCAGGCGCAGGAAGTTGGGGCGCGCGCCGTCGTGCGTGGACTTGCTCGTGACGGCGAAGGACGTCTTCCGGTTGGCCAGCACCGCGACCATGGCGGTGATCTGCAGCCACCACGCGCTCAGCGAGAAGGCGATGGCCTGGTAGCTGTAGGCGAAGTTGCTGGTCCGCTGCAGCACGTAGAGGTTGATCCACATGTAGGGCACGAAGACCAGGGCCAGGGTCATCGTCGACGTGACGACCGGCGTCTCCCCGGTGAGCAGGAAGACCAGCGGCAGCAGCGCGTCGAGGACGATGACCGAGCCGGAGAGGTAGTAGCTGGCCGAGAGCAGGTACTGCAGCTTCTGGCTCGTGCTCAGGCCCCGCCGCAGCAGCGGGTTGTACTTGAAGATCACCTCGAGGCTGCCGCGCGTCCAGCGGTACTGCTGCTTGTAGTAGTTGAGGAAGTCGTCGGGTGCCAGACCCTCGGCGAGGACCTTCGGCACGTAGACGCTCCGCCATCCCCGCTCGTGCATGAACAGCGAGGTGAGGAAGTCCTCGGCGATGTTGAACTCGCACATCCCGCCGGCGTCGGCGATGGCACTGCGCCGCACGGCCATGTTGGTCCCGCACATGAACGCCGCGTCGAGCCGGCTCTTGCCGGCCATGATCGGGCCGAAGAACAGCGTCTGCTGGTCCCAGGCCACACGCGTGACGCGGTTCTGGTCCTGGTTCGCGTAGAACTGCGGCGTCTGGACGAAGCCCGTGCGGTCGTCGACGAAGTACCCCATGACCTCGGTGAGGAAGTCGGCGTGGGGCACGTGGTCGGCGTCGAAGACGACGAAGTAGGGGCTGGTGGTCCGGGAGAGTGCGTGGTTGATGTTCCCGGCCTTGGCGCCGCCGGGGGTCACCCGCGTGAGGCACCGGGCGCCGAGCTCGTCGGCCAGCACCTCGATCTCCCGCCAGTCCTCCTTGCCGGCGACCAGCCCGTCGTTGAGCAGGAACACGGTGAAGGGGACCGGATAGCGCATGGCGAGAGCGGCCCTGGTCGTCTCGCGGACGATGTCGACCGGCTCACCGCAGACGGTGATGAAGACGTCGACCGGCGCGTGGAAGTCCGCGTCGAAGGGCCGGGGCCGGTCGCGGCCCCAGACGGTCCAGCAGTAGCCGACGATCTGGACGAGGTGGAACAGCTCGGTGGCGAGCAGTGCGGCGAAGAGGAACCAGTTGCCGTGCTCGAACGCGAAGGCGATGACGAACGTGTAGACGGCGGCCAGCACGACGTTGGCGACGAGGAACCCCCGGTTCGGCACGTGCCGCAGGAAGGTCTCGGTGTCCGGGCGGGGTGTCGCGCGCCAGGTGGAGGTGGGGGGCACGGTGCGGGTCACTCCTCGGTCACGTTCAGGTTGGGTAGCTGGTCCAGGTGGAGGGCCATGCCGAACCACACCCAGTTGGAGTCGTAGTAGCCGAGCGGCTGGGCGACGTCGTTGGTGTCCACGTCGTAGAGCGGGAGGAGCTCCTCGGCGTACACCTCGTCGGCCAGCTCGGGCTGGACGACGGTGAAGTAGCCCATCGCCCCTCCGTAGAGCGCCGGCGCCTCGTAGTCGGCGGCGGGCGTGCCGTCCCGGTCGTAGCTCGCCACCAGGCGCTGGTCGTCGGACCACCGCCGGGCCAGCAGGGCCTCGCGCTCCAGGAGCTGCCGGGCGCGCTCCTCCCCGTACCAGCGGGAGTCGAGGGCCAGCCGCCACGGCAGGCGCAGGGCGTCGTAGCTGAAGCGCGTCGTCAGGTCACCGTCCGGCGCGCGGAACTCGCCGGTGCGGCGGTCGAGGAGGACCCAGTCGGGCGGCAGGCCGGCGGCCCGGCCGGCGTCCAGCGGCTGCCGGTTGAGCTCCTCGAGCAGGGCGTAGGAGTTGTCCACCAGACCCGGCCAGTCGTGCTCCGGGTCCGGGTCCACCTGGGCGAAGACGCGGTAGGCGTACGGGGCGACGTACGACGGGTTGACCAGCACCTCCTGGCGGTTCAGCCGCTCCACGTCGTTGGCCACGAGGACCGGCTCGCCCTGGACCTGGACGACCGCCTTCTCCCAGATGCCGTCGATGACGGGGAGGGCGTCGTACAGGTAGTCGTCCTGCTTCCAGCGCGAGTAGGCCATCAGCAGGGCGAAGGCGATGTCCACGTCGGCATCGGTCGCGATGTTGTCCCCGCCGAGCTCGGTCTGGACGCCGTAGGAGCCGTCGGGGCGCGGGCCGAACCGCCAGGACACGAGGGAGTCCTCCCGCTGGAGGTTGTCCTTCGTCCACTGCCAGCTCTCGGCGAAGGTCTGCTGGTCGTCCATCCAGACGGCACGCAGCATCGAGTAGCTCTGGCCCTCGGAGGTGGTGATCCCGCCGTTCTGGAGGTCCATCGTGCGGCGGCTGCCCGCCTCCAGGTAGGTGTCCTTGTAGACCTCCCACAGGTCGGTCAGCATCGTCTGCTCGGAGACGACCATGGGCTCGTCGGCCGTGATCGCCCGGGCGGCCCGCTGGACGTCGTCGCCGTACCGCAGGTAGCCCACGAGGCCCAGCAGCACGGCCACGACGAGGACGACGGCGATGCCGCGCCGGTGGCGCGCACCGCTGCGCCCGCTCGCCCGGTCGCCGGGGAGGTCGTCAGCCGGACGCACGTCCGGGTCGACCCGCTGGTCAAGCTGCATGCCGTCCTCCGGTCGCGCTGCGCTGTGGTGAGGGGGTGACGGGCTGACGCGCGACCTCGACCAAGTCGACGGCCTGCTCGCCGAGCAGGCGACGGCCGCCCAGGAGGTCGGCGTGCCGGGCCACGAGCACGCTGATGGAGGGGTCGTCGCGGTCGACCCCGACCCGCGCGAGGACGGTGTCGACGTCGCCCTCGTCCGCGCCGGCGAGCAGCGCGCGCACGGTGGTCCCGTCGGAGAGCCAGACGTCCCCCGCCCGCCGCACCGACTGCCAGCCCTCGGCCAGGGAGGCCTCGCGGACGCTGAGGACGACCATCAGGTCGTTGCCCGTCCGCCTCTCCCGGAAGCCGTGCAGCTGGCGATCCAGACGGGCGCTCTCGAAGGCGAGCGCCTGCTGCACGCCGTCCGCCGTCCGGGCCCAGGTGAAGCCGTCGGCCCACGCCCGCGCCCGCTCGGCCAGGGTCGCGGCGACGGCCGGGTCGGTGAGGGTGGCCAGCGCCCGGACGACGGCCTCGGCGAGCGCGTCGGGCGAGCCGTCGACGAGCCACCCGGTCTCGCCGTGGCGGACGGTGTCCCGCAGACCGCTGACCCGCCGGGCCAGTGCGGGCACGCCCGCGGCGTTGGCCTCGACCAGCGAGACGGCCCAGTCCCCTCCGTCGGAGGCACTGACCGTCAGCCAGGCGGTGCTGAGGAGCGCATCGCGCTCGGCGTCGGGGAGGCGGCCGTGGAAGACCGCCCGTGCACCGGTGGCCCGGGCGCGCTCCTCCAGCTCACGGCGCGCCGGGCCCTTGCCGACGAGGTGCAGCTCGGCGTCGGGCAGCCGGCGCTGGACCTCGGCCATGGCGTCGACCAGCGAGTCGAGGCGCTTGTGCCGCGTCAGGCGGCCCACCACGACGATGCGCGGGGCGGCCGAGCGCGCGCCCCGCAGACCCAGGGTGTCGGCGCCGGTGGGCACCACCCGGACGGCGCCGTCGAGGCGCAGCCGTCGCCGGACCTGCGTCCGCGCCGACGGGGAGAGCACGACCACGGTCCGGCGCCGGTACACCCGACGGCTGGCGGGACCCTCCAGCCACCGCGCCAACCGGGCGGCCGGCGGGGGCAGCGCCTCTCCGAAGAGGTCCTGGTGCACGTGGTGCACCAGGAGGACCACCGGGGTGCGGCGCCCGACGACCAGCGGGCTGAAGAACGGGATGCCGTTCTGGGAGTCGAGCACCGCGCCGACCGACCGGCGGTGCCGGAGCAGCCACAGCAGGGCCAGGGGGTAGATGCTCCACCACCCGCCGAGCCGCCGGACGCAGTAGCCGTCGATGCTCTCGCGGGCCGTGGTGCCCGACGGGCGGCTGGTCACCAGGACGACGTCGCGGCCGCGCCGCGCGAGCTCGCGGGCGACGCGCTCGCAGTAGAGCTCGGCACCACCGGCCGCCGGGTGCTGCCGGTCCCGCCAGTTCAGCACGACCAGGCGGTCCCGTCCCGTCCGCGTCACGACATCCTCGCCAGCGACGCGTGCACCGCGAACACCTCGGAGACGACCCGCTTCCCGTGCGTCCACACGTGGAAGGAGGAGCCGTCCTGGTCGGTCCACCGGACCGGCACCTCGGTGACGGGCAGGCCGAGGCGGGCGGCCACCGCGAGCACCTCGACGTCGAAGGCGAAGCCGTTGGCGGTCACGCGGCGGAAGATCTGCTCGGCGGCCTGGGCGGAGAAGAACTTGAAGCCGCACTGGGTGTCGGCGATGTCGCCGACGAGCGGCCGCGTCAGCATCCGGAAGGTGGACGAGCCGAGCCGGCGGACCAGGGGCTGCGGCACGGCGTAGCTCGCCCCGGGGGCACGCCGCGAGCCGATGACGACGGGCGCTCCCCGCTCCAGGTGGCCGATGACTTCGGTGAGGGCCTGTGGCGGCGTGGACAGGTCCGCGTCGCAGAAGCCCCGCCACCTCGCGGTGCTGGCCAGGAGGCCGCGGCGCACCGCTGCTCCCTTGCCCTGGCGCGAGCACCCGATGAGCCGCAGCGTCGTGTTCTCCGGACGGCGCCGCGCCACCTCGTCGACCACCTCGGCGGATCGGTCGACCGAGCCGTTGTCGACCACGGTGACCTGGACGCTCAGGGGCAGGGTCGCGGTGTGGGCGGTGAGGGCGCGCAGCGTCGCGCCGAGCCGCGCCTCCTCGTTGTAGGCGGGTACGACGACGTCGAGATCAGGCGACTGGTCCACGGGTGTGGTTCCTTCCACGGACGGGGGGACGGAGCAGGAGGTCGACGGGGGGTTCACGTGCGCTCCCACTCCCTGGTGGGCTCAGGAGCGCGCAGCGCCCCGTGCTCCGGGCGGTCCTGGACCTCGGCGGCACCGCCGTCGAGGACCGGCCGGCGGGCGAAGACGACACGGGAGCTCAGGAGGAAGGTCGCGGCCGCACTGGCGGTGGTCGCCACGACCGCGCTCTGGAAGGGCGGGACCCCGGCGAGCCGGTGGGCCGTCGAGAAGACCGCCGCGTTCACACCGAAGCCCAGGAGCGCCGAGCCGTTGAAGAGGACCGCGCGGCGGAGGACGTGGCCGACCGTCTCCTGACCGACGGGACGCCGTACGGACCAGGTCCAGAAGTAGCTGAGGACGAAGTTGACCTGGGTCGCGGTCAGGAACGCGACGACGTTGGCGACCTCGGGCACCACCCGCGGCGAGACGAGCCGGAAGACGGCCAGGTGGAGCGCCGTGATCGCCAGCCCGACGACGGCGAACCGTGCGCTACGGGCATGCCAGAGAGCGTGCAACATGCGAGTACTCCTCGATCAGGCGGAACCGCCAGACGTCCAGGAGCACGCGAACCGTTGAGCACCCCCCCACGTGGTACGGGCGCCAAGTTACGTCCGTTCAGGAGGCCCCGCCCCGGCCTCCCGACTCCGTGCGCGGGACGCACGGACCTCTACACGTACGGTGACCGAATCGCACGCAATTCGATGGTGTGACACACGTTTAGACCCCACTGCTCGCTGCCGGCCTCCGGCGGAGTGCGCCGGGTCGGGGCATCCGCGCTGCTCAGGGCCTCGCGTCACCGAAGTGCTCAAGACTTCTATAACGCTCAGGTAACGATCCCGGCGGGCGGCCGGTGAGCAGGCACCTGCGTCCGTTCCCGCGGCACCGATGCGACGCCTGCACGGCGAGCCGCGCCGGGGTCGACCTCAGACGACGGTCGGCGGCTGGCCGGTCTCGCTCACCAGCGGCCGGCCGGCCGTCTCCCACTCGCCCATCCCGCCGCCGACGTTCACCGCGTCGTAGCCGTTCTGGTTGAGCCAGGCCGCCACCCGAGCCGAGCGGCCGCCGCTGCGGCAGACGACGTAGAGCGGATCACCCTCGGGGACCTCGTCGAGCCGGGCCGGGACGTCGCCCATCGGGATGTGGGTGGCGCCCTCGGCGTGGCCGGCGACCCACTCCCCGTCCTCGCGGACGTCGAGGAGCACGGCGTCCTCGGGCACCTCGGCGGCGGGCACGGTCGGGACCTGCTGGGGCATCACGCACCCATCCTGGCAGCCCGGCAGGTGCGCGCCACCCCTCTCGCGGACTGGGAGGATGGACGGCGATGTCCGCTCCTCCCGCGCCCCCGGTCCGCGAGCCGGCCTGGTCGGTGTCCCGCTCGGCGATCTGGCTCTGGGTCACCGAGGGCGTCATCGGCACGCTGGTCTACGGCGCCCTCGTGGCGGTCGCGGTGCTGACCGTGCCGACGTCGGCGGGCGGCCCGGTGCCCGTGCTGCGCTGGCTGCTGCCCACCCTGGTCGCCGTCTACGCGGTGGTGGCCGTCGGCGTCCGGCCGTGGATCCGCTACCGGGTGCACCGCTGGGAGGTCACCGCGGAGACCGTGCACGCCCTCACCGGCTGGCTGACCCGCACCTGGACGCTGGTGCCGGTCGCGCGGATCCAGACCGTCGACGTCACCCGCGGCGTCCTCCAGCAGATGTACGGCCTGGCCAGCGTCGCGGTGCTCACCGCCTCCTCGCAGGGCACCGTGCGCGTGCCGCACCTGGAGGTCGCCATCGCCGAGCGGGTGGCCGACGACCTCGCCCGCCGGGCCGAGCAGGTCCGCGACGAGGCCACGTGACCGTCCCCGGCACGCCACTGCCCCCCGCCCCGGTGGGCGCGCCGCCGCCCGGGGCCCGCCGCAGCTCGCCGCGCATCGTGCTGGTGCACACGGTGACGTTCCGGCAGGCCCGGCAGGTGGTGCCCGCGGCCATCCCGATCATCGCCGCGGTCGGGCCCGACGGCCCGGGGGTGGTCGCCGCCCTGGTCGGGGTGGTGACGGCGCTGTCGCTGCTGTTCGCCGCGCTGTCGTGGTGGCGGACCACCTACGCCGACACCCCGGCGGCGGTCGTGGTCACCCGCGGCCTGCTCGCCCGCTCGGTGCGCACGGTGCCCAACGACCGCATCCGCGGCGTGGAGGTCGAGGCGCCGGCGCTGCACCGCCTGTTCGGCCTGGTGCGGGTGCGTGTCGACGCCGCCGCCGGGTCGATGACCGGAGGTGACGAGGAGGTCGTCGTCGACGGCGTCCCGCGCGCCGAGGGCGACCGGCTGCGGGCCTCCGTGCTCACCCACCGACGCACGGTCGGCCCCGGCGGGACGGACCCGTCCGCCCCACTGCCGGCGGGGGAGGCGCCGGCGGAGGTGGAGCTGGCACGCTTCTCCCCGCGCTGGCTGCTGTACGCGCCGCTGGTGGCCGGCTACCTCGCGGTGCCGCTGGCCGGGGTCGGCGCGCTGTCCCGGCTGCTGCAGGAGCTGCCGCGCGACCTGCAGCCCGACCTCACCGGCCCCGACCTGTCCGACGCCCGTGTCCTCGCCGTCACCGTCCTCGCCGCGCTGCTGCTGCTCGCCGCGGGGGCCGTCCTGGGCGCCGCGGTGGTCAACTGGGGTTTCCGGCTGGTGCGCCGCGGAGGCTCGCTGGTCGCCGTCCGCGGGCTGGTCACCCGCCGGCACACCGAGCTCGAGGTCGACCGCGTCCGCGGCGGCACGCTGGCGGAGGGCCTGGGCATGCGCCTGGTGCGCGCCGCCCGCGTCAACGCGCTGGTCACCGGCCTGGGCGCGGCCAACCGCCGGGGACAGCTGCTGCCGCTGGGGCCGCGCGCCGAGGCCGTGCGGCTGCTCGGTGTGCTGGT
>NZ_JBFNXQ010000094.1:0-19363 GCF_041018925.1 Geodermatophilus maliterrae | reverse complement strand
GAGTCACCGCGCTCCCCGCACCGTGCTGAGGTCACGGTGCGGGGAGCGCGACGCTCCACCCCGCCCGACGACCCGGCGACCGCGCGCCGTCCTCGCCGGCCGACTCGCGCAGCTGCCGTCCCCGCCCTCGCAGCACGAGGCGCTGCCGCGCCGTGAGCCTCCGAGCCGTCCCCGTGCACGTGACCGCCGCCGTCACCGTGACCGTGCCCCTGCCAGCCCCACCCGGTGGTGTCACCGGTGGTGACCGGGACGGCCTCGGTACCCGCGGCCACCGGTACCGCCTCCGTGCCCGCGGCCACCGGCGCCGCCTCGGCACCGGGAGCGACCGGCGCCGTCTCCGCAGCGGGAGCGACCGGCACCGCCTCCGCAGCGGGAGCCACCGGCACCGCCTCCGCAGTAGCAGCCACCGGCACCGCCTCCACGCCTACCGGCACCGCCTCGGCAGTAGCAGCCAACGGCACCGCCTCCGCAGTAGCAGCCACCGGCACCGCCTCCACGCCCACCGGCACCGCCTCCCCACCCGAGAGGGCGTCCACCACAGCCGGTTCGACGTCGACTCCCGCGCCACCAGCACCGCCGACCCCACCGCCGCCGCCGAGCGCGTCGGCCGTCACAGCGCCGGTTCCGGTGTTGACGATCACGAGTGTGTCGACGGTGGAGTTCTCGAGGACCACCACGGTGCCCGAGATGGCCGTGGCCACCGCCGCCCCGCCTGCCCCACCGTCCCCGCCGGGTCCTCCGCTGCCGAAGGACTGCATGGTGGTGCGCGCGGGCAACAGTTCCACGTACTGGTCCTCGAACACTCTTCCTCCTGATGGCCGGTCTCGACGATTGCCGCGGGCGCGCAGAACGCTCCGAGGAGGAGCGCAGGAATCACGTCCGGGCGCTCCCCGGCCATTCCCCGTCCCCCGCTCCTGCTGTGCTGGACCGACATTCTCAGGCGGTACCCCGCTCGGCAAGTCACGCTTGAGTGAAGACATGGGCAGTGTGCCGTGTGCGGGCCACTCCCGATTTCGGGCGGCGCATTACGGTACCCATTCGACCTGTCGGCGCCGAGGTCTCGAGTTGACCCTCCGGGGTCGGACCTGCACCTCTCGTGTCGACGTGGGCCCCGGCCGACCTGCCGCGATGCGATGTCGGGTCCGCCCGAGAAATGAGCTGGACGATTCTCCACGCAGCCTCGGGGGAGGGCGCGTTCTCATACCTGGGTATGGGTCGACGTCAATACACGACGTCGTTGTCGGCACGTCCTCGTGGCCGGTAGCGGTCGTCGGCGCCGAGGGACCGGGGTCTCTCGCTAGGGTCTGGACGCTTTCCGGGGGCGCGGGGCCCCTGCAGGAGGGAGTCCGGTGAGTCACAGCCTCGGGATCGACCTCGGGACGTCGTTCGCCGCCGCCGCCGTCGCGCGGGACCGCCGCGCCGAGATGGTCCCCCTCGGGGACACGTCGGCGGTGGCGCACGCCGCGGTGCACGTCGGTGAGGGCGGCTCGGTCACCAGTGGCGATGCCGCTGCCCGCCGGGCCGTCAGCGACCCGGACCGGGTGGCCCGGGACCTCAAACGCCGTCTCGGGGACCCCACACCGGTGGTTCTCGGCGGCGTGCCGTTCCCCGTGACCGCGCTCCTGGGCACACTGCTGCGGACCGTGCTCGTGCGAGCCGTGGAGGTCTCTGCGGGTGAGCCCGACACCGTCGTGCTCACCCACCCGGCCGACTGGGGGCCGGTGCAGTGCCGGGCCCTCGCCGACGTCGCCGGGTCCGCCGGCCTGACCCGGTACTCGACGGTCACCGAGCCGGAGGCCGCTGCGGCTTACCACGGAGCCACCCGGCACGTCGAGACCGGCGAGGTGGTCGCCGTCTACGACCTCGGCGGCGGCACCTTCGACGCGACCGTCCTGCGCCGCACTCCGGACGGGACGGAGGTCATGGGGGCACCGGACGGCGTCGAGTGCCTCGGCGGCGCCGACTTCGACGACGCCGTCCTCGCCCACGTGGACGCCGCCGCGGGCGGGTTCCTGCACCTGCTCGACCTGAGCGACGCCCGGACCGTCGTGGCCCTGGCCCGGTTGCGCCAGGACTGCACCGCCGCGAAGGAGGCGCTCTCCTTCGACACGGAGACGACCATCCCGGTGTTCCTCCCCGGCCGGCACCTGGAGGTCCGGCTCTCCCGTCAGGAGTTCCAGGACCTGATCCGCGTGCCGGTGGAGTCCACGCTCCGTGCCCTGCGCCGGGCGCTGCAGTCGGCAGGCGTGGCGCCGGGCGAGCTCTCCTCGGTGCTGCTGGTCGGTGGTTCCTCGCAGATCCCGCTGATCGCCGAGATGGTGTCCCGGGAGTTCGGCTGCCCCGCGGTCCTGGACGCCCACCCGAAGCACGCCGTGGCCCTCGGGGCCGCCATCCTCGGCCGGTCCCGAGCCGAGACGGGCGCGACCCGGCTCACCGGGATGCCCGGTCCGCGCCCGCAGGAGGCCCTCGCGGCCACCGCCGCCGCCACGGCCGCCTCGACCGAGCAGCAGGGCCGGCCGGTGCCAGCCGCCTCGCGGGCGGGGTCGCCGCCGGTCGAGACCGCGCCCGTGGGGTCGGCGTCCGGGACCCCGTCGTCCGAGCCGGGCACCCCGCCCTCGTCAGCTGCGTCTCCCCCGGCGGCGGGCGCCACCGGGTCCGGCACCGCCGGAGCGGTCGCCCCCGCCGGTGCGGGTCCCACCCCGCCGGACCCGAGGGAGGGTGCCGGACCGGCGGGGGACGAGCCGAAGGGCCCGCCTGCCCTGCTGGCGGTCGTGGTCCTCCTGCTGGTCGTCCTGATCGGGGTGACGGTGCTGGTCGCGGGCCTCGACCCGCCGAGCGGCCAGGACGACGGGAGCGTGCCCACAGCGGCGGCGTCGAGCGTGGACGGGGACACGGCCCCGGAACCCCCTGCGTTCGCGCCGGTGGCGGCGAGCGCGCCGATCCCGTCGACGGCGGGCACCGTCCCGGTCGGTGAGACGCCGGGCTACGTCGTCGCCTCGCCCGACGGGCGCCGGCTCTACGTCGCCCAGCGCGCGGCCGGGACCATCGCCGTGGTCGACACCGCGGTCGACCAGGTGGTCACGACCATCGACGTCCCGTCCGGCCCGCCGCAGTACCTGACCCTCTCACCGGACGGCACGCGGGCCTACGTCAGCGTCTGGGACGACGACCGGACCGTCGCGGCGATCAGCGTGCTCGACACGACGACCGGTGAGTTCGGGGCCACCATCCCGATGCTCAGCCGTCCGTACGTGTCCGCGGTGAGCCCGGACGGGACCAGGCTCTACGTCCCCAACCACGACTCCGACGTCCTCTCGGTCGTGGACACGCGGACGGCGACGTCGGTCGCCGAGATCGAGGTGCCGCCCAACCCGCACTGGGTGGAGCTGACCCCCGACGGCACACGCGCCTACGTCGCCGACCACGACTCGAACGTCGTCGCGGTCGTGGACACGGCCACCGACACCGTCGTCGACGAGGTACCGGTCGGGACGAGCCCGCACAGCGTGGCGGTGCACCGGTCCCGGCCGCTGGTCGCCAACGTCAACTTCGACGCGGCCTCGGTCTCGGTGATCGACACCGACAGCGACGAGGTCGTCGCCACCGTCCCGGTCGGCGAGGGGCCGCAGGACGTCACCTGGTCGGCCGACGGCCGGTTCGCCTACGTGACCAACGTCCGCGACAGCACGCTGTCGGTCGTCAGCGCCGAGGACTTCACGGTCACCGCGACCATCCCGACCGGGACGTCGCCGACCTCGGTCACCGTGCTGCCCGACGGCCGCAAGGGATACGTCAGCGACCTCGACAGCGGCACGCTGACCGTCCTCGACCTCACCGGGTGACCCGCGGCCCCGTCCCGTTCACCGGAGCGAGGCGGTGAAGTCCACGCTGTCGGCGCCGACGGCCGTGCACTCGAGGTCCAGCGGACCCGACGAGACGGTCTGTCCGGGTGCGCAGGAGACGTCCTGCTCCCCCACCCGGAGGCCGGCTCTGCCGTCCTGCACCCCGCCGAAGGAGATCGTCGTACCGAAGACGGTCGCCGTCGAACCGCTCCCTGCCAGGGTCACGGAGCACGAGTTCCCGGAGCAGGACACGCGGCTCACCGAGGACGAGCCGGCGGAGGACGTCGCGGTGGCCGCGGTCGACGCACTCCCTCCGGGAGAACCGGGCGCGCCGGGCGAACCCGGAGAGCCGGCAGAACCGGACGCGCCGGGCGAACCCGGAGAGCCGGCAGAACCGGACGCGCCGGCGGACCCCGGAGCGCCAGGGGAACCGGACGCACCGGCGCCGGCGGACCCGCCGGCGCCACCGGAGCCACCGGCGGAACCGGCCGCACCGGAGGAGGCGCTCGAGCTGTCGGAGTCGCTGGAACCCGAGCAGGCGGTCAGCAGGACGAGCAGGAGCACCCCTGCGAGCACCCCGGAGCAGTAGCGCAGGGCAGCACCTCCCCACTGCCGGCGGCGACGGGGCAGGGATCCAGGGTCGGAGTTCACGGGCTCCACCTCCTGTGCGTCGGACGCGACGGGCCCACGGTCACATCGGGGTGAACCGGACCCGGAAGGAGACCGGCCACAGCTTGCCGGTGAGCAGGTACTGGTCGTCCCCCAGCGCCGCGATCCCGTTGAGCACGGCGTTCGGGTCGGCGCGTCGCTGCGGGTCGAGCAAGCCGGCCGCGTTGACCACCGCGGTCACCGCTCCGGTGTCCGGGTCGATGCGGACCAGCTCGTCGGTCTGCCACACGTTGGCCCACACCTCACCGCCGACGCACTCGAGCTCGTTGAGCCTGGTCACCGGCGTCCCCCGCAGGGTCACGGCGACGCTGCCGGTCCCGGCGAAGGTGCCCGGGTCGTGGAAGTACAGGCGGTCGCTGCCGTCGCTGCGCACCAGCCGCGCGCCGTCGGAGCACAGTCCCCAGCCCTCACCGGCCAGCGGCAGCTGCCGGCGCAGCGTGAGGGTGGCGCGGTCCCACTCGAGCACCACGCCGTCGCGCCAGGTGAGCTGCCAGACGCTGTCCCCCGCCACCGTGATGCCCTCGCCGAACATCTGCCCGGGCAGCGGAACGGCCCGCCGCACCTCGCCCGTCGCCGGGTCGAGCTCGCGCAGCTCGGACCGGCCCTCGAGTCCCGTGCCCTCGTAGAGCACGTCGCCGTCCAATTGCAGGCCCTGCGTGAAGGCCGACGGGTCGTGCGGCACCTCGGCCAGCACCTCCGCCCGCAGCACCGGCACCTCCGGTGTGGACGCCGACGCCGCCGTCGACCGGCTGGTCAGGTACTGCTCCGCGGCCTGAGGGGACGCCGCGGGCACGAAGAGCGTGCCGACGAGCACGAGCAGGAGGGCGGGCGCCACGAGACCCGTCCGCACCAGCGGGTGCGGCCGCTCCGCCGCGCGCTGACGTACCAGCGCGTGGACGGCCAGAGCGGCGAGCACGGCCGCGGCGCACAGGGCCAGCGGGAGGACCGCCACGGCCCCCGGTGCGGGCAGGAGCGCCACCACCACCAGGGACCCCAGCACCACCGCCGCCCACCGCAGCTCGCGCATGGTCGCCACCGCGGCGACGACGAGCAGCGTGGTGACCGCGAGGACCTGCTGCTCCGGGACGGAGAGCACGGTCCCCGCACGCGTGCGCAGCAGCACCGGGGCGACCAGTGCGGTCAGCACCGTGACCCCGAACGCCGCGACGGCCAGCGGCGTCCACCAGCGCACGGGCCCCGGGCCGGCTCCCCGGCGGACCACCACCAGGACGGCGGCGACGGACAGGGGGATGCCCAGCAACGGCGCCGTCGCGATCCCCACCGCCACCGCCACGGCGCCCACCCCGGCCAGGAGCCGGTGCAGGAGCTGCACCTGCCGGTCGCCGTCGTCCCCCCGGTCGCGAGCGGCCAGCGCCAGGGCGGTGCTGCCCGCGGCCACCCAGGCGGCCCCCACCACGGCCGGCCCCAGGGTGGCCAGGGCGGACACGGCCGGGCCCATGGCGGCCACCGCCGCCAGGGGGACGGCGACGGCCATCGGCCGCCAGTGGTGGATGACGGAGACCAGGAGCAGGCAGGTGACCAGCACGAGGACGGCCAGCACGGCCAGTTCACGCCCGCCGCTGAGGACGTCGGCGTGCCGGTCGAAGGCGCCGGTCAGTCCGGCGTAGGCGGCCAGCTGGTCCCGCACGACCGTCTCGCCCGGGCCCACCGCCGGAGCGGCCGCGCGCCCGACGTCGAGCACCCCTGCCGCGCTGGCGCCGATCCGGGCCTCGGCCGGGGACAGCGGCGCCGACAGGGCGACCGCGGTCACCCGCAGGACCAGCGCGGCCCCGAGCAGGCCGAGCCCCACGGGCACGGCCCAGCGGCCGGCCGCCGCCCAGCGGCCCGGGGCGGCCCACGTCCACCCCCACGACACCACGACGCGGCGCAGGAGCTGCCAGAACATGCCGAGGATCAGGACCATGCCCACCCAGGGCACGAGGAACAGGACCAGTTGCAGCACGCTCAGGACGACCCTGGTGAGGTCCCCCTGACCCAGGGCGGTCTGCATCCCCTCGCCGTACTGGAGCGCGGCCTGCCACACCACCGGCAGCACCCGGGGCAGGACGAGGAGGAGCACGACCAGGTAGTACGTGAGCACCGGGACGGCGACCGCCACCCACAGGGCGATCAGCCGGCGCGCCCGGGGCCGCAGCGCCCGCAACCGCGGGTCCGCCGGGCGGCCGGGCACCAGGCTCTTGAGCACCGGCCCGACGTAGCCGAAGAGGTCCGGCACCCCGATCAGGTCAGCGAGCATGTAGTAGCCGTCGAACCGGAGCAGGGGCAGGAACTGGCGGGTCGTCTCCAGGTGCATGGCGAAGACCGCCAGCAGCAACCAGGCCTGCCCGGTGCCGAGGTAGGCCAGGCCCACCGCGGTCATGACGATGGCGTTGAAGTAGACGCCGCCCAGGTCGGTGCGCAGGCGCCCGGTCCGGCTGAGGCGGTAGGAGTCGGTGACCGTGCTGTAGAAGGCCGGCCAGACCAGGTAGACACCCACCCCCATGGTCCCCGGGCGCGCGCCGCCGAACTGGCAGGCAGCGGTGTGGCCGCACTCGTGGAACCCCCCGGAGAGGAGGACGAGGGCGAGCAGCAGGAGGGTGAGGCCGGGGCGGTGGACGAACTGCGTCACGCTCGCCGCGAGCCGGCCGACGAGGTCGCCCTGGGCGAGGATCGCGACGTCGACGGCCACGAACGCGGCCATCGCCGCGATCCACACCGGACGCAGGAAGAGGGGGCGGAACAGCACCGCGATGCGCCGGGCGACCCGTTCCGGGACGAGGTCCACCCGGTACCGCAGCCCCAGCAGCGGGTCGGCACGCACCGGAGCGGGAGCCGCGCCCGCGTCGCCCGCCTCGGTGGCGTCCCGCGCGATGAGCCCGACCGGACGGAGGCGCTCGTCGACGAGGTACAGCACCTGTTCGGCGGTGAGCTCCCGGCCCAGCCGGGCGCTCAGGTCGGCGGCGACCTCCCCGGCGCTGGAGCCGTCCAGGGACTCCGCCACCCGGTACAGGAGCTCCGGCAGCTGCATGACCTGGCCGTCGGCGCGGCTCACGAGGTACTTCGGCTCCTCGTACCCGGAGTCGGCGTACGCACCGAGCAGCTCGGTGCCCTCGGCGAGGCGACGGACGTGGTCGTCGAGCGCTGCCGCCGGCTCCCCGGCCAGGCTGCTCGGTTGCACTGTCTGCGTCACCTGGTGCTCTCGTCCTCTCTCGGGCCGTGCGTCCGCGCGGTCGACGGCCGGTGTCGGACGGAAGGGGGGCGACCGAAGACCGGTCGCCCCCCTCCGCGTCAGCGCGGTCCCATCATCCCGTCAGGCCGTGGCCCGGGACCGCCGTGCGACAGTGCAGGTCAGCCGCTGATGCCAGCGCCACCGGCGCCGCCCTGGCCACCGGCGCCGCCGGTGGCCTCAGCAGCACCGGAGGTCGCGTCACCCGTGCTGACCTCGTTGAAGGCGGCGGCGTCCCCGAACACCGAGACGGCGGTCGCGGTCTGCGTGGCCACCGCCACGTTGGCCGCGAGCGAGAGCGCCAGGGCGGGGCCGCCGGCACCGCCCGTGCCGCCCGCGCCGCCCACGCCGCCGACGTTGACGGTCTGCATGGTGGTGCGCGCCGGCAGCAGCTCGACGTACTGGTCCTCGAACATGGTTCCTCCTGGTTGGTCCGTGTGGGTGGTGCTCATGGTCGTGCCGGGACGGCCGCGGGGCACCAGGACGACGTCACGGACGTCACCTGCCCGGTGCTCCCCCGGCCGGTCACGTCAGGTCAGCCGCCGATGCCGGCGCCGCCGGCACCGCCGGCACCGCCGGCGCCACCGGTGGCGGTGGCGTCACCGGCGGTGGCGTCGCCGGTGGCGGCGATGTTCGCGGCGGTGGCGTCACCGAACACCGAGCCGGCGCTCGCCGACTGCTGGGCGAACACGACGTTCGCCGCGGCCGAGAGCGCAGCACCGAAGCCGCCGGCGCCGCCGGCGCCGCCGTTCCCGCCCGTACCGGTGACGTTGATGGTCTGCATGGTGGTGCGCGCCGGCAGCAGCTCGACGTACTGGTCCTCGAACATGGTTCCTCCTGGTTGGTCCGTGTGGGTGGTGCTCATGGTCGTGCCGGGACGGCCGCGGGGCACCAGGACGACGTCACGGACGTCACCTGCCCGGTGCTCCCCCGGCCGATCACGTCAGGTCAGCCGCCGATGCCGGCGCCGCCGGCACCGCCGGCGCCACCGGCACCACCGGTGGCGGTGGCGTCACCGGCGGTGGCGTCGCCGGTGACGGCGACGTTGGCGGCGGTGGCGTCGCCGAACACCGAGAAGGCCTCCGCCGTCTGGTTGGCCTCCACGAGGTTGAGGGCAGCCGACGCTGCGGCGGCGAAGCCGCCGGCGCCGCCGGCGCCGCCGGCGCCGCCCTCACCGGTGACCGTGACGGTCTGCATGGTGGTGCGCGCCGGCAGAAGCTCGACGTACTGGTCCTCGAACATGGGTCCTCCTGGGTGGTTCGTGGGATGGGTGTTCACGGTCGTGCCAGGCCGGCCGGGAGACACCAGGACGACGTCGCGGACGTCACCTGCCCGGTGCTCCCCCGGCCGATCACGTCAGGTCAGCCGCCGACGCCGGCGCCGCCGGCACCGCCGGCACCGCCGGCGCCACCCTCGGCGGTGGCGTTCCCGGCGGTGGCGTCGCCGGTAGCGGCGATGTTCGCAGCGGTGGCGTCACCGAACACCGAGGCGGCCTCCGCCGTCTGGTCGGCGAGCACGACGTTCGCCGCGGCCGAGAGTGCGGCAGCGAAGCCGCCGGCGCCGCCGGCGCCGCCGGCGCCGCCCTCACCGAAGATGTCGATCGCGACCTGCATGGTGGTGCGCGCCGGCAGCAGCTCGACGTACTGGTCCTCGAACATGGGTCCTCCTGGTCGTCCGCAATGACGGTCGTCAGACAACGGCCAGAAACCGTGGCGAACGGCACACGAAATGGCCCGCCCGACGTTCCCCCAGCCCCGACCGGTCACCGATCACCCGTGGCGTCGGCTCACCACCTGGCTCGGCGGGCCCGACCATTTCACCCGTCGCCTGCGGGGCGCAACCCGGGAATGACAGATAGTCAGATTCGATCACCGACATCGAGGCGGCAAACTACTCATGCCGAAATGAAGGACTACTGACATGGCCACGCGGACTACGTAGACCAGGCCGGTCACCACTGATGTCGGGGAGCCGGTGTCCCGTTCACTACATCCAGCTGATCCGGCGACTGACCACACGAGGTCAACGCCCGGACAGGGGGACTGTCGCTGTCATCAGCAAATATGGCTGACTGTGAAGTTACCACTACGTACTCACACGCGCCACGCACCAGAGGCTGGAACAAGAAACAAACGCATGGGATACGGACGGCGAGCCGCGCTGCGCCCGCCGGTGCGACCCGCACGCGACTCGCCGCCCTGCCGGGCGCGTCCCCGACGGCGACGCACGGCAGCCCCGACGCGATGACCTGCGGGTTCCCCTCCACACTCGGCGACCAGCCGCCCTCCGAGGGCAGCGGGGTAGTGCGTCCTGTGGTGCCGAAGGGCCGCGCGGGCGTGGTCATCTCGCTGCAACGGACCCACACGACGGATCGCGCGGCCCATAAGGTACGGCCCCGTGGGGGAGACGACGCAGTTCCACAGGAGCGGTCCGCCGAAGGAACACCTAGGCTCCGGGAACGTCGATCTCCTCGACCACCCGCACGAGCGGACGGCGCGGCCCGAGGCGGGGTGGGCCTTCGTCGAACGGGGTGGCGAACTGCGCGCGCTCCTCGAGGGTGTCGATGGCGCCGAGCCGGCCGCTGTGGTGATCTCGGGTCGACACGGGGTCGGGCGGACTCGGCTCGCCCAGGAGGCGATCGAGGTCCTCCGTGGTCGGCGACGCGGCACGGAGTGGGTCACCTGCACACGGAGCACGGAGACCATCCCGCTCGCGGCGCTGACGCACCTGGTGCCGGTCGGTGGCGCGTCGTCGGACCCGACGGCGGCCTGGCAGGCCCTGGCCGCCGCGCTCGACGCCCGCAGGGAGCAGCACGGGCGCGTGGTCGTGGGGATCGACGACGCCCACCTGCTCGACGACCTGTCGGCCACGCTGGTGCACAAGCTGGTCCTCACGCGCAAGGCCAGCGTGGTCCTCACCATCCGCGGTGGTGCCCGCCCACCCGACGTCGTGGCCGCCCTCTGGAAGGACGGGCTGGCCACGCGGGTGGAGCTCCCCCCGTGGTCCCGCGGCCAGGTCGACCGGCTGCTCACCGCGGTGGTGCACGGGCCGGTGGACAGTCGCACCACGGAGTTCCTCTGGCGCACCAGCCACGGGAGCGTGGCCCACCTGCGTGAGCTGGTGGCGGCGGGCTCCGGGACCGGTCGCCTCCGCGAGGTGGGCGGCGTGTGGCGCTGGGACGGCGACGTCGAGCCGACGCAGCGGCTCCTCGACCTGCTGCAGGCGGAGACCGGCGAGCTCGGTCCCGACGAGCGGGCAGCGGCGGAGCTGCTGGCCGTCGGCGGACCGCTGGACCTGACCGACCTGGTGGAGCTCACCTCGTCCGAGGTGGTCGCCTCCCTCGAACGCCGCGGGACGGTCACCGTGGAGCGGACGCCACACGGGCGGACCGCGCGGTTGACCGAACCCCTGCAGGCGATCGGTCTGCGCGCCCAGCTGCCGCACGCGACCGCACGGCACTTCCGGCTGCGCCTGACCGCGACCGCCTCGGCGCGGCGGTGGATCGAGGAGGACCCCGTACGGGCCGCGGAGCTCCTCCTCCAGGTCGACGGCTCGACGGTCGCGCCCGACGTGCTGGTCCGCGCCGCCCGGCGCGCCGGCGCGTCGGCGGACCACCGCACCGCCGAACGGCTGGCACGGGCCGCGCTGGCGCGGGGGGCGGGCACCGCGGCCTCGGTCGCCCTGGCGGAGGCGCTCCGGTGGCAGGGACGCCCGGCCGAGGCCGAGCGCGCTGCGCGGGAGGCGGAGCCGGGCACGACCACCGAGCTGGAGCAGCTCACCGTCACGAGGACCCTCAACCGCTTCTACGGTCTCTCCTCGGTGGAGGAGGCCGACGCCGCTCCCGGCAGTGGGAACGACGTGGTGTCCGCGGTGCGCGCCCTGCTGCTGTTCTCCGCCGGACGACCGCGAGAGGCGCTCGACCTGGCCGGCGACGGCCGGAGCGAGCCCGGCTCCCGGCTGTGGGCATGTGCCGCGCGGACCGGCGCCCTGGCCGTCCTCGGCCGCAGCGAGGAGGCGCTCGCCACCGCCGAGCAGGGGTGGACGGCGCTCGACGAGTCCGCGGCGACGGTGGAGTCGTCGACCGCACGCGCCGCGCTCACCCACGGGGAGGTGCTGGCGCTGGAGCTGTCCGGACGGTTCGGGCATGCCGTGGTGCGGGCCCACGAGCTGCACCGGACCACGCTGACCCGGTCCGCCGGGGCCGGTGACGCGGTCTCCGCCCTCGCCGTCGGCTCGGCGACCCTGGCGGCGGGCCGGCCGGTCGAGGCGGTCCGGTGGCTGGCGGAGGCGGCCGCCGGGCTGGCCGACCGTGACCCGCTCGGACTGCTCCCGCTGTGTCGGGCGCAGCTGGCCCAGGCCCACGCCCTCGCGGGGGACGAGGTCCGCGCCCGACGAGTCCTGGCGGTGCCGAGCCCCTCCGCGGTCGCCGTGTTCGCGCCGGAGACCCACCTCGCCCACGCCTGGACGGCGGCCCTCGCGGACCGCCACGAGGACGCGCTCGCGGCCGCACTCGAGGCGGCCTCGTCCGCGGCGGGCACGGGACAGCCGGCGGTGGAGGCCCGTGCGCTCCACGCCGTCGTCCGTCTCGGCGGTACCCCGGAGGTGGCCGGGCGGCTGCAGGAGCTGGCCGGGGTCGTGGGAGGTCCACTGGTCCGCACCTGCGCCGCACACGCCGCCGCGCTGGCCCGCGGCCACGGGGACCTGCTCGACGAGGTCGCCACCGAGTTCGAGTCGATGGGTGCCGGCGCCCTCGCCGCCGACGCCGCCGCGCAGGCGGCCGAGGCACACGCGGCCGCCGGCCAGCGGCGCCGGGCGACCGCCTCCGCCGCGCGGGCCGGCACCCTCGCACGAGCGGCGGGTGGGGTGCACTCCCCCGCCCTGCGTCGGGTGGGCGTGCGCCCCCTCACCGCACGGGAACGGCAGGTGGCGGCACTGGCCGCCGAGGGACTGAGCAACCTCTGCATCGCGCGGGAGCTGCAGTTGTCGGTCCGCACCGTCGAGACCCACCTCGCGCACGCCTACACCAAGCTGGGCATCAGCACCCGGGCTGCGCTCACGGCCGCGCTCATGACGGCCGCACGCGGGGGTGTGCCGTACCCCCGCAGCGGTTCCTGATCGGCGGGTCCGGCACCCTCGGGGATCCGGACGCTGCTGACGGGGTCAACGGACCGAGGGGTGGGCGCGGCAGGGATCGAACCTGCGACCGCTCGCTTGTAAGGCGAGAGCTCTCCCGCTGAGCTACGCGCCCCGCGCGCCCAGAGTAAGGCCCCCCTGCCCCCCGCCACTCGCGAGCTCGCGGCGGGATCCTGCAGGGGGGCCTCACCTGGGCGGAGGTCAGGCCGCCAGCTTGCTGACGGCGTCCTTCCAGCCGGACTGCTCCCGGGCGTCGCCGGGCTGGTTGACCTCGGCGAAGCCGACCTTGCCCTCCGCGTCGACGAGGAAGGTGCCGCGCAGGGCCATGCCGGCCTTGTCGTTGAAGACGCCGTAGGCCTGCGCGGTGGCGCCGTGCGGCCAGAAGTCCGACAGCAGCGGGAAGTCGAAGCCCTCCTGGGCCTTGAACGCCTTGAGGCTGAACACCGGGTCGGTGCTGATCGCGACCACCTTCACGCCGGCGTCGGTGTAGGTGGCCAGCTCGTCGCGCAGCTGGCACAGCTCGCCGGTGCAGATGCCGGAGAAGGCGAACGGGTAGAAGACGACCAGCACCGGCGTCCCCCGCAGGTCGGCGAGGGAGACGACCTGCCGGTCCTGGTCGGGGAGGCTGAACTCGGGCGCGACGTCGCCGACGGAGAGGCTCATGTCCCCGATCGTGCCCCACCCGCACGGGGCCGGGTCAGGGTGGCCCTCCTGCAGGGCCCCGCCGCGAGCCCGGTGACGCACCGGAACGGCCACCCCGCACGGGCCCGCACCGAGCCCGGTGACGTAGGGGAACGGCCTCCCTGCAGGGTCCCGCCGCGAGCCTGCGAGCGGCGGGGGGCGAGGGGGTCCTTGCTCAGCGACGGGTGCGTGCCGTCTTCGGGGTGACCAGCCGGATGCCCGACCAGTCCTTGGCCGCCGAGATGCTGCTGGTCTGGGCCAGGCCGGCGGTGGGTGCGGCCTCGGTGACGTCGCCGGGTGCGACGTGGCCGGGCCGGCCCGACTTGGGCACCAGCAACCAGACGACGCCGTCGTCGGCCAGGGAGGCGATGGCGTCGACCAGGGCGTCGACCAGGTCGCCGTCGTCCTCGCGCCACCACAGCAGGACGACGTCGGCCACCTCGTCGGTGTCCTCGTCGACCATGTCGCTCCCGGAGACCTCGGCGATGGAGTCGCGCAGGTCCTCGTCGGCGTCCTCGTCCCAGCCGAGCTCCTGCACGACCATGCCCGGCTTGATGCCCAGCCGGGCCGCCATGCTGGCGCTGCCCGAGTCGACGCTCATCCCTGCTGTTCCTCCAGAGGCTCGATGGCCACCGACCCCGGGCCGGCGGGCGAGGCGCGCCGGCTCGTGGGCGCGTGGTGGTACCGGGGGCCGACGGCGGACACGACCGGCGGGGAGTCGTCCCGCTGCCTGGTCATGTCACCCCTCTCCTGCCCGGACGCACGGAGCCGACGGCGTCGGTCCGCGTGGGCAGGAGCGTAGGGCATGCCTGGTCAGGCGCAAGCGCTCCGCGGGAGGCGCGCGGACCCCGCGACGCGGCCGGTCGCGCCGCGCGGGTGACGCGGAGCGCCCGGACGCGCGACGATGGGGGCATGAGCGCACCGCAGCAGGGTGGGGACCCCACCCGCGACGCCGGCCAGCCCCGCGCGGTCATCACCGACGGCCTCCCGAGCCAGCTGGTCGACACCGATCCCGACGAGACCCAGGAGTGGGTGGAGTCGCTCGACAGCGTCGTCGAGCACGCAGGCCGCGGCCGGGCCCGCTACCTCATGCTCAAGCTGCTGCAGCGCAGCCGGGAGCAGCAGGTCGGCGTCCCCGCCCTCCGCAGCACCGACTACATCAACACGATCCCGCCCGAGCGCGAGCCGTGGTTCCCCGGCGACGAGGACACCGAGCGCCGCATCCGCGCCTACATCCGCTGGAACGCCGCGATCATGGTCCACCGGGCGCAGCGGCCGGGGATCGGCGTCGGCGGCCACATCTCCTCCTACGCGTCCTCCGCCTCCCTCTACGAGGTCGGCTTCAACCACTTCTTCCGCGGCAAGGACCACCCCGGCGGCGGGGACCAGATCTGGTTCCAGGGTCACGCCTCCCCCGGCATCTACGCGCGCGCCTTCCTCGAGGGCCGGTTGACCGAGCAGCAGCTCGACGGCTTCCGCCAGGAGGTCAGCCACCCCGGCGGCGGCC
Source organism: Geodermatophilus maliterrae (assembly GCF_041018925.1). NCBI lineage: Bacteria > Bacillati > Actinomycetota > Actinomycetes > Geodermatophilales > Geodermatophilaceae > Geodermatophilus > Geodermatophilus maliterrae. Next base: position 4,305 of record NZ_JBFNXQ010000094.1, on the reverse strand, counting down.
TGTCGTCCTACCCGCACCCGCGGCTGATGCCGGACTTCTGGGAGTTCCCCAGCGTCTCGATGGGCCTGGGCCCGATGAACGCCGTCTACCAGGCGCGGTTCAACCGCTACCTGCACGCGCGCGGGATGAAGGACACCTCCGACCAGCACGTGTGGGCCTTCCTGGGCGACGGCGAGATGGACGAGCCCGAGTCGCTGGGCGTCATCGGCCTGGCCGCCCGCGAGGAGCTGGACAACCTCACCTTCGTCATCAACTGCAACCTCCAGCGCCTGGACGGCCCGGTGCGCGGCAACGGCAAGGTGATCCAGGAGCTGGAGTCCTTCTTCCGCGGCGCGGGCTGGAACGTCGTCAAGGTGATCTGGGGCCGTGAGTGGGACCCGCTGCTGGCCGCCGACCGCGACGGCGCGCTGGTCAACCTCATGAACAACACGCCGGACGGCGACTACCAGACCTACAAGGCCGAGGACGGCGCCTTCGTCCGCGAGCACTTCTTCGGCCGCGACCCGCGCACCCGCAAGCTCGTCGAGCACATGAGCGACAAGGAGGTCTGGGACCTCTCCCGCGGCGGGCACGACTACCGCAAGGTCTACGCGGCGTTCAAGGCCGCCGTGGAGCACAAGGGCCAGCCGACGGTCATCCTCGCCAAGACCATCAAGGGCTGGACGCTGGGCAGCCACTTCGAGGGCCGCAACTCCACGCACCAGATGAAGAAGCTGACCGCCGAGGACCTCGCCGCCTTCCGCGACCGGCTCTACCTGCCCATCCCCGACGAGGCGCTCGACAAGACCCTGCCGCCGTACTACAAGCCCGACCCGGGCTCCGACGAGATGCAGTACATGCTCGACCGGCGCCGGGCGCTGGGCGGGGCGGTCCCGCGGCGGCGGGCGGAGTTCAAGATCCTCAAGGCACCCGACGACAAGGCGCTCGACGTCCTGCGTCGCGGCTCGGGCAAGCAGGAGGTGGCGACGACGATGGCGTTCGTCCGCCTGCTCAAGGAGCTGCTCAAGGACAAGGAGCTCGGCCCGCGGTTCGTGCCGATCATCCCCGACGAGGCGCGGACCTTCGGGATGGACAGCCTCTTCCCGACGCAGAAGATCTACAACCCGGCCGGCCAGCGCTACACCTCGGTCGACCGTGAGCTGATGCTGACCTACAAGGAGTCCGAGCAGGGCGTGATCCTGCACGAGGGCATCAACGAGGCCGGTTCCACGGCGTCGTTCACCGCCGTCGGGACCTCGTACTCCACGCACGGCGAGCCGATGATCCCGATCTACATCTTCTACTCGATGTTCGGGTTCCAGCGGACCGCCGACTCGATCTGGGCGGCCGCCGACCAGATGACGCGCGGCTTCCTGCTCGGCGCCACCGCCGGGCGGACGACGCTCAACGGCGAGGGCCTGCAGCACGAGGACGGGCACTCGCTGCTCATGGCCCACACCAACCCCGCGGTCGTCTCCTACGACCCGGCGTTCTCCTACGAGGTCGGGCACATCACCAGGGACGCCCTGCTGCGCATGTACGGCGAGGACCCGGGCGCGCCGCTGGGCGGCTCGCGCTCCCCCGACGTCATGTACTACCTGACGGTCTACAACGAGCCGTTCAACCAGCCGGCCGAGCCCGAGGACCTCGACCTGCAGGGCCTGCTCGCGGGCATGTACCGCTACGCACCCGGCCAGGGCGACGGTCACAAGGCGCAGGTCCTGGCCTCCGGCGTCGCGGTGCCGTGGGCCCTGCGTGCGCAGGAGCTGCTGGCGAACGACTGGGGCGTCTCGGCCGACGTGTGGTCGGTGACGTCGTGGACCGAGCTGCGCCGGCAGGCCGACGCGGTCGAGGAGCACAACCTGCTGTACCCGGAGGACGAGCCGCAGGTCCCGTACGTGACCCAGCGGCTGCAGGACGCCCCCGGCCCGGTCGTGGCGGTGTCGGACTGGATGCGCGCCGTGCCCGACCTCATCGCGCCGTACGTCCCCGGCGGGATGGCGACGCTGGGCACCGACGGGTTCGGCCTGTCCGACACCCGCCCGGCGCTGCGGCGGCATTTCCACGTCGACGCCGAGTCGGTCGTCGTCCGGGTGCTCGCCTCGCTGGCCCAGCGCGGCGAGGTCGACCGGGACCTCGTCCGTCAGGCGGTGGATAAGTACCAGGTGCGTGACGTGCAGGCGGCGCCGCCGGAGGAGCGGTCCGACCCGAGCCCGGCGACCTGAGCAAGGGCCCCTCTGCCCCCACCGCTCGACGCTCGCGGCGGGACCCTGCAGGGGGGCCGCCCGTCAGCCGGCCCAGTCGGGCCGGCTGAGGTCCACCTGCCACACGACGACCGGCCCGCTCGGCACCCCGCCGACGCGGGCCGGTTCGTCGTCGAGGCCCAGCACCACACCGTCGGGGGCGTCGACAGCCGATCCGATCCACAGCCGGGCGTCGGGCCGGCCGAGGTCGACCCAGCCGCGTGCGGCCCGGTGCACCGCGTGCGACGGCGGCGCGGCGGGGTCGGCCGCCCGGAGGTGCGTCTGGACGACGCGGGCGCCGTCGGGTCCGGCGACCTCGTCGTGCGCCAGGCCGGTGCCCGCCCGCAGCACGCCGACGTCCCCGGCGGCCATCGGGGCGCCGTCGCCCCAGACGTGCGTGAGCGAGCCGGTCAGCACCACCGCGACGACGTCGACCGCCCGGTGCTGGTGCCGGACGTAGCCGGTGCCGGGCGCCAGCCGGTCGTCGGTGACCCGCAGCAGCGGGCCCAGCGAGCCGTCGCCGGGCTCGAGCAGGGTGCGGCCGGCGAGCCCGGTCACCGCGCCGCCTCGCGAGGGGGCAGCGCCCCGGCGCCGCCCGGCAACCCGCGGGCCACCAGGGCGACCGCCAGCGACCAGGCGACGCCGAGGGAGAGCCCGCCGACGACGTCGGACAGGAAGTGCACGCCCAGCCACATCCGGGTGAGCCCGACGAGGACGGCCAGCGCGACGCCGGCGACGACGGCGACCCGCCGGCCGCGCGCGGAGAGCCGGGGCCAGGCCAGCACGAGCCCGACGGTGACCAGCGTGGCGATGCCGGCGGAGTGCCCGCTGGGGTAGCTCAGCGACTCGTAGGTCAGGCCGCCGTTCTCGAACGCCGGGCGCGCGCGGCCGACCAGTTCCTTCAGCCCGGTGGTCAGCGGGCCGATGGCGAGGACGGCCACGACGACCCAGGCCAGCGTCCGCCACACGCGGCGGCGGGCCAGCCAGACGAGGGCCGGCAGGAACACCAGCACGCGGAACCAGGTCACCCCCGGCGTGGTGAGCACCTCGAGCAGGCCGCCGACGAGCACGGAGCGGTCGTCGCCGGCGTAGAGCGCGCGGCTGGTCACCTCGTCGATGCGGACCTGTGGCGCGAAGCCGGTGAGCACGCCGGCGCCGAGCACGCCGAGGACGGCGAGGCCGGTACCGACGGCGGCCAGCGCCCGGCGGCGGGTCCGGACGGGCGGGGACGGCGGCGCGGCGGGCGGCGTGCCGGGCGGCGCGGCGGGTCGGGCGGCGGACTCCACTCCCCCACTCTCCCCGACCTCTCGGACCGTGACACGCTGGCGCCGTGGCCCACCGGGTGAGCGACCGCCCGCCGTCGGCGGCGACGCTGCGGCGGCTCGAGCGTGCCTCGGGCGCCATCGCCACCCGGGCCGTGGCCCGCATGGACGAGGACTTCCCCTGGTTCCGCACCATGCCCGCCGACCAGCGCTCCTGGGTCGTGCTCGTCGCCCAGGCCGGCATCGCCTCGCTGGTCGAGTGGTGCCGCTCCCCCGACCGGCCGCCCCGGCTGACCGGGGAGGTGTTCGGCGCCGCCCCGCGCGACCTGGTCCGGGCGGTGCCCCTCAAGCAGACCGTCGACCTGGTCAAGGTCACCGTCGAGGTGATGGACGACCACGTCGAGTCGGTCGCCGAGCCCGGCGACGCCGACGTGCTGCGAATGGCGGTGCTGCAGTTCAGCCGCGAGGTCGCCTTCGCCACCGCGCACGTCTACGCCACCTTCGCCGAGAACCGCGGCGCGTGGGACGCCCGTCTCGAGGCGCTCGTCGTCGACGCGCTGGTGCGCGGCGAGCACTCCGAGGAGCTGCCCGGCCGGGCCGCCGCGCTCGGGTGGGCGGACACGAGTCCGGTCCTCGTCCTGGTCGGTGCCGCGCCGGCCGACGGCGACACGCACGCCACCGTCCGCCGGGCCGCGCGCTCGCAGCACTGCGAGGTGCTCGTCGGGGTGCACGCCGACCAGCTCGTCGTGGTCCTCGGCGGCGCCGACGACGTGGCCGCGGCGACCGACCGGGTGGCCGAGGAGTTCGGCCCCGGCCCGGTG
>NZ_JBFNXQ010000093.1:0-19540 GCF_041018925.1 Geodermatophilus maliterrae | reverse complement strand
CCGCGCCGGACATGACGGTGAAGCCGGTGCGCCACGGCGGCCTGGAGGTCGGCCGCCAGGCCGAGGCGCACGCGACGGCGGAGGAGGCGGCCACCGCACTCGGAGCCGCCCCGGGCCGCGGCAGGCTGCGCCCGCTGGCCAAGCCGCCGGTGCGCAAGCTGGCCCGTGACCTCGGCGTCGACCTCACCGCGCTGACCGGCACCGGTGCCGGGGGCGTCATCACCCGCGAGGACGTCACCGCGGCCGCCGCCGCCCCGGCGGACCGGCCCGCGCTCGCGTCCGTCACGGCGACGACGTCCACCGCGGAGGAGCAGCGCATCCCGATCCGCGGCGTCCGCAAGCACACCGCGGCGGCGATGGTGGCCAGCGCCTTCACCGCGCCGCACGTCACCGAGTTCCTCACCGTCGACGTCACGCGGATGACGAAGCTGCGGCAGCGGCTGGCCGCCCGCCCGGAGCTGGCCGGGGTCAAGGTCAGCCCCCTGCTGTTCGTCGCCAAGGCGCTGCTGCTGGCGGTGCGCCGGCATCCCATGGTCAACAGCTCCTGGGACGAGGCGGCGCAGGAGATCGTCGTCCACGGGCAGGTCAACCTCGGCATCGCCGCGGCCACCCCCCGCGGGCTGGTCGTCCCCAACGTCAAGGACGCCGGCGCGCTGTCGCTGGCCGAGCTGGCCGGTGCGCTGGCCGAGCTCACCGAGACGGCGCGGGCCGGGCGGACGGCGCCCGGGGACATGACCGGCGGGACGATCACGATCACCAACGTCGGGGTGTTCGGCGTCGACACCGGGACGCCGATCCTCAACCCCGGTGAGTCGGCGATCCTGGCCTTCGGCGCGGTCCGTGAGATGCCGTGGGTGCACAAGGGGAGGGTCCGGCCGCGGCAGGTGACGCAGTTGGCGCTGTCGTTCGACCACCGGGTCATCGACGGCGAGCTGGGCAGCCGGTTCCTCGCCGACGTCGGTGCGCTGCTGTCCGACCCGGGGGCCGCGCTGGCCTTCTGACCCTCGTCCCCGGTCAGGCCCGCTCGGGCGGGGCCCAGCGCAGGACCCCGGTGCCGGCCTCGGTCGCCGGTCCGGCCGGCACGAGGCGCAGGACCGCGTTGCGGGCGGCCTGCCGCCACCCGGGGCCCACGTGGGCGCCGAGGCGGGCGGTCAGGAGCGACCGGCGGGCGATCTGCGTGCACCGCGGCCGGCGGGCCCGGTCGAAGTCGCCCAGCGCGACCTCGACCGGGACGCCGGCCGCGACCGGCACCGCGACCATCCGCCCGACGCAGACGCCGTCCTCGAGCGAGGTGTTCGCGCCCTGCCCCATGGTCGGGAGCATGGCGTGGGCGGCGTCGCCAATCACCACCGTCCGCCCGCGGACGTAGGAGGGCAGCCCGCCCGGCAGGTGGGAGACGTCGTGGCGCATCAGCCGGTCGGGGGGAGTGGCGGCCACCAGTGCGCGCACGCGGGGGGCCCAGCCGGAGAAGTGCTCGGCGGCCGCGGCCGGCTCGTCGTCGAAGCGCGTGCCGGCGGGGGCGCGGACGTAGCCGTACCAGTAGACCTCCCGGTCGCTGATCGGCACTGCGCCGAACTCCGCCCGTGGACCCCAGAGCGCCACGAACCCGGCGTCCGTCGTCCCGGGGTGCTCGACCACCGCGCGCCAGCTCGTCCTCCCGCTGTACCGCACCCGGGCGCCGGGGAACAGCTGCGCGCGCACCGTGCTGCCGATCCCGTCGGCAGCCACCAGGAGGTCCGCCGTGCGGGTGTGCTCCACGCTGCCGTCGCCCCAGGTGACCACGGCCGGTTCCCCGCCGGGTCGCCCGGGCCGCACGCGGGTGACCGAGGCGCCGGTGACCAGGTCGACGTCCTCCGCCGCCGCCAGGAGTGCGGCGTGCAGCCGCTGCCGGTGCACGCCCCAGGCGCGGTTGGACGACTGCGCGTCCTGCCGGGGGTCGGGCAGCCGGAGCAGCCAGCGTCCGTGCCGGTCCTGCGTGCCCGCGGCGAAGGTCTCCTGCCCCGCGCTGCGCACCCGGTCGCCGATGCCCAGGGCGTCGAGCGCGGCCATCCCGTTGCGCGTGACCGCCAGGCCCGCACCCACCTCGCCGAAGGCCGCGGCCCGCTCCAGGACGGTCACCCGCCAGCCCGCCCGGACCAGCGACGCCGCGGCGGCCAGGCCGGCGATCCCCCCGCCGACCACCGTCGCCGTGGACCGTCCGGCCACCACCGCCTCACCCTCCCCGCGGGCCGCGGTCCCGCCTCGGGGACCGGACCGCGGCAGCCGCGAGTCTGCCAGGGCGGCGGGGCGTCCGGCCGCGTCGACCGCGCGGCGACGACGCCGTCGGCACCGGCACCGGACGTGTGTCACCGGAAGCCGGGCGGGTAGGTCGCCGACGACCGCAACGACACCCGAGCGAGAGGAGCGTGCACCGTGGCCAGCGTGCAGGAGTCCGTCGACGTCGACGTCCCGATCCGGGTCGCCTACGACCAGTGGACGCAGTTCGAGTCGTTCCCGCAGTTCATGGGCGGGGTCGAACGGATCACCCAGATCGACGACACGCACACCCACTGGATCACCAACATCGACGGCGTCAAGCGCGAGTTCGACGCCGAGATCACCGAGCAGCACCCCGAGGAGCGGGTCGCCTGGACCAGCACCGGCGGCGACGCCAAGCACGCCGGGGTGGTCACCTTCCACCGCCTCGCCGACACCAGGACGCGCGTCATGATCCAGATCGACTGGGAGCCGCACGGCCTCGTCGAGAAGGCCGGCGCCGCGCTCGGCTTCGACGACCGCCAGGTCAAGGCCGACGCCAAGCGGTTCAAGGAGTTCATCGAGAGCCGCGGCACCGAGACCGGCGCCTGGCGCGGCGACGTCCCGCGCCCCGACCAGCAGTGAGCCGGCGCCCGCGATGACCAGGTGACCTGGTCCCAGCGCGTCCTCCCGCACGGCAGACGGTCGGGGAGGGCGCGCCACGATCAGGGACGCTGATCGCGGCCCCGCGGCACCCGCACGGACGACGGCGCCCGCCCCCTCAGCAGAGGGGACGGGCGCCGTTGTCTGCGCGGGTGTTATTCGGCGTCGAGGTCCTGGGCGACCAGGCCCGCGATCTGCTCGACCACGCCGGCGTCGTCGCTGCTCACCGTGACCTCGGTGCCCTTCTGGGCGCCGAGGGTCATGATCATCAGCGGCGACCCGGCGTCGACGGGCGCGCCGCCCGGCGTGGCCAGGGTGACCGGGACACCGGCCTTGCCCACGGCCTCGGCGATGAGCGCGGCCGGGCGGGCGTGCAGGCCGACCCGGGAGCCGACGGTGACGGTCTGGCTGGGCATGTCGTCGTCCTCGCTGTTGGGGTTGGGGACTGGGAGTGATCCGGTGCTGGGCTGAGCCTGCCCTGTCAGGCGCCGGCGGGCGCGCTGACGGTCGAGGCCGGGGTCACGTTGTGGGCGTGGGCCATGTCGACGGCGTCCTCCGGGACGGCGTCGGCCTTGGTGCGGCCGATGCTCTTGGCGATGGTGACCGCCAGGGCGCCGACGATCGTGCCGATGATCAGCGCGACCACGAACATCAGCACCCCGCTCATCGCGAAGAACACGAAGATCCCGCCGTGCGGGGCCCGCAGCTCCACGCCGCTGGCCGCGACGATCGCGCCGGTCGTGGCACCGCCGAGCATCATCGACGGGATGACCCGCAGCGGGTCGGCGGCGGCGAACGGGATGGCGCCCTCGGAGATGAAGGACAGACCCAGCAGCCAGGCCGCCTTGCCGTTGTCGCGCTCGGCCGGGGTGTAGAGCTTCGGCCGGACGGCGGTGCTCAGGGCCATCGCCAGCGGCGGGACCATGCCCGCGGCCATGACCGTGGCCATGATGATGAGCGGCGCGCCGCTGCCGGCGGCGAGGCCGGTGGTGGCGAAGACGTAGGCCGCCTTGTTGACCGGGCCACCCAGGTCGAAGCACATCATCAGGCCGAGGATGATGCCCAGCAGGACCGCCGAGGTGCCGGTCAGGCCGTTGAGCCAGTTGCCCAGGCCGGTGAGCGCCGCGGCCAGCGGGCGGCCGAGCAGGACCGCCATCAGGCCGCTGGAGATCAGCGTGGCCAGCAGCGGGATGATCACGACCGGCTGCAGCCCGCGGACGCCGGTGGGCAGCTTCCAGCGGCTGATCCACAGCGCCGCGAAGCCGGCGATGATGCCGCCGACGAGGCCGCCGATGAAGCCGGCGCCCACGGTCACGGACACCGCGCCCACGACGAAGCCGGGCACGATGCCGGGGCGGTCGGCGATCGCGTAGCCGATGTAGCCGGCCAGTGCCGGGACCAGGAAGCCGAAGGCCGCCTGACCCAGGACGGTGCAGACCGCGCCGAGGTAGCCCAGGAACCCGTCGGTGAGACCCTCGACGGGCTCGGCCGTCGGCAGGTCGAAGAACGAGTTGTTGAGCACCCAGCTCAGCGCATAGCTGTTGCCGTCCGCCGACGCCGGGTCGGGGTTGACGATCTGGTAGCCGCCGAAGAGGAAGCCCAGCGCGATGAGCAGCCCGCCCGCGGCGACGAACGGGATCATGTAGCTGACGCCGGTGAGCAGCCAGCGGCGGATCTCCGCGCCGGTGCTCGGGCGACCGCCCGAGCTCGCGGCGGCGGGCTCACCGGAGGCGCCGGAGCCGGGCACCTTGCGCGAGTTCGGGTCGTCGGCGGCCGCGAGCGCCTCGCGGATCATGACGTCGGGCTCGTTGATCGCCCGCTTCGTCCCCGACTGGATCACCGGTTTGCCGGCGAACCGGTCGCGGTCCTTGACGCCCACGTCGACGGCGAAGATGACCGCGTCGGCGTTGCGGATGACCGACGGGTCCAGCGGCGTGGAGCCCGAGGAGCCCTGCGTCTCGACGACGAGGTCGACGCCCTCGGCCTGCGCGGCGGCCGTGAGCTTGTCGGCGGCCATGTAGGTGTGCGCGATCCCGGTCGGGCAGGCGCTGACGGCGACGATGCTGCGGCGGGCCGGGGCCTTCTCCGTCGAGACCGGCGCCGCGGCGGCCGGGGAGGTGGCCGGGGCCGGGACCGAGGTGGCGGCACTCGCGCCGGTCGCCGGCGTCGGGGAGACGACCTCCTCGACCAGGCGGACGACGTCGGCGGCGGAGTCGGCGGCGCGCAGCGAGGCCACGAAGTCCGGCCGCACCAGGGCGCGGGCCAGCGCACTGAGCAGCGTGAGGTGGTCGGCGTCCCCGGCCGCCGGGGCGGCGATGAGGAACACCAGGTCGGCCGGGCCGTCGGGAGCGCCGAAGTCGACGCGGGGGTCGAGTCGTCCGAAGGCCAGCGACGCCTGGGTCACCGCGGCCGAGCGGCAGTGCGGGATCGCGATGCCGCCGGGCAGGCCGGTGGCCGCCTGGGCCTCGCGGGCGAGGGCGTCACCGGCGAGCGCGTCGGCGCCCGTCGCCCGGCCGGCGTCGGCCACCAGGCCGGCCAACCGGCGGACCACCGCGGCCTTGTCGGAGCCGAGGTCGCTGTCGAGGACGACCAGCTCGGGGGTGATGAGTGCTGACATGACGGACCTTCCGGGGCGTCAGGGGACGTCTCGGCCGGCGGCCGGGACGGGTCGGGCAGCAGACGGTGCGGATGGGACGGGCCCGGGCAGTCCGGGTTGTACGGAGACGCCGGCCAGGTCGACCTGGCCGGGCGTGGGGAGGGCCGAGCCGGGCAGCGCGGCGGCGGCCGCACCGGTGGCCACCGCGCGGCGCAGGCGCTCGGCCGCGGGGGCCCCGGCCAGGGCGGCCAGCACGTGGCCGGCCAGGCTCGAGTCGCCGGCGCCGACCGTGCTGCGCACGGTGATCCGCGGGGGCCGGGCCGACCACACCTCGCCGTCGGCGGTGGAGAGCACCGCGCCGTCGCCCCCGAGGGTCAGCAGCACCTCGGCGATGCCGCCGGCGTGCAACCCGTCGACGGCGGCGCGCAGGGCGGCCGGGTCGGCGAGCAGCTCGGCCTCGGTGGTGCCGGCCACCTGGGCCAGCTCCTCGCTGTTGGGCTTGACGAGGTCGGGCGCCGCCTCGGGGCCGGCGGCCAGCAGTGCCAGCAGCGGCGCCTCGGAGGTGTCGACGGCGACCCGCGCGCCGGTGCCGCGGACGGCCCGGACCAGCTCGGCGTACCAGTCCGCCGGCGTGCCGGGCGGCAGCGAGCCGGACAGCGCCACCCAGCGCGCGCCCTCGGCAGCACCGGCCAGCGCCGCGGTCAGGGCGGCCCGGGTGCCGGCGTCCAGTGCCGTGCCGGGCTCGTTGAGCTTCGTCGTGGTGCCGTCGGGCTCGGTGAGCGTGTAGTTGGTGCGCACCGCCGCGCCGGTCGGGACGGTGACCAGCGGCAGCGACAGCGCCGCCAGGGCCGTGACCAGCGGGTCGGTGTCGTCGGCCGGGACGACGGCGACGACGTCGGTGCCGGCCGCGGCCAGCACGCGGGCGACGTTGACGCCCTTGCCGCCGGGCTCGGTGGAGCTGGCGCCCAGCCGGGCCACGCCGCCGCGGGTCAGCGGGCCGGGGAGGACGAGGGTGCGGTCGAGGCTCGGGTTGGCCGTCAGGGTGACGACGCGGCCGCCGCTCACGCGACCACGACCTCGACGCCGGCGTCCTCGAGCCGCTCGACGGCCGTGCGGTCGGCGCCGCTGTCGGTCACCACGACGTCGACGTCGTCGAGCGTCGCGAAGCGGACCAGCTGCTCGCGGCCCAGCTTGCTGCCGTCGACGAGGACGACGACCCGCTGCCCGGCCCGCACCATCGCCCGCTTGACCGAGGCCTCCGCCTCGTCGGGGGTGGTGAACCCGTGCTCGGGCGTGATGCCGTTGGCGCCGAGGAAGGCGACGTCGACGCGCAGCTCGGCCAGGGCACGCACCGGTGTCTCCCCGACGGCGCACTGGGTCAGCCCGCGGACGCGGCCGCCGAGCACGTGCAGCGTGAGCCCCGGGACGGTGGCCAGGCGGCCGGCGATCGGCACCGAGTTGGTGGCGACGAAGAGGTTGCGGTCGGTCGGCAGCACCTCGGCGAGGGCGGCGGTGGAGCTGCCGCCGTCGAGCAGCAGGCTGCCGCCGGGGCCGGGCAGCAGGTCGAGCGCCGCGGCCGCGATCTTGCGCTTGGCCTCGGCGTGCGTGGCGTTCCGCTCGACCAGCGCCGTCTCCATCAGCGTCAGTGCCCCGACGGGCACCGCGCCGCCGTGCACCCGGCGCAGCACGCCGGCCCGGTCCAGGACGGCGAGGTCGCGGCGCACCGTCTCGGTGGTCACCCCGAACTGCTCGGCGACCGCGGTCACCGCGATCCGGCCCCGCTCGACGACCAGCGTGGCGATCGCCTGCTGACGCTCTTCGGCGTACACCGTCCACCTCCTCGCCGTGTGGCTCGTCCCCGGTCCGGGAACCCACCGGTGGAGGTCCCGTCCACTGCCCGATCGTGTGGGATCGGATTTGTGTCTCTGTGGTTGTACGTGGATTACGTTGACAAGTCAACACCGTTTCGTGAGTCTGGTCACCGACGGACGACGCAGTCCCGACGCCGCACACCTCCGAACCCCCCGGGAAGGTCCGATGTCCTCCACCGCTCCCAGCGCCCCGACCGCGGACCGGCCGGCCCCGGCCGTGCTCACCGGTACACCCGTCGTCCCCGGGGTCGTCCTCGGCCCGGTCGTGCGGCCCTCCGGCGCCGTGCAACTGCCCGGCACGGCCTTCGAGACGCTGCCCGAGGCGGCACGGGAGGAGGAGAAGGCGCGGTTCGTCGCGGCCGCCGAGGTGGTGGCCGACCGGCTGGCCCAGCGCGCCGCGGCCGCGACCGGGATGACCGCCGAGGTGCTCTCGGCCACCGCCGGCCTCGCGCGCGACCGGGGTCTGCTCGGCGCAGCGGAGCAGCGGATCGCCGCCGGCGTCCCCGCCTCCGTGGCCGCGGTGCAGGCCGCCCAGCAGTTCGTCGACGTCTTCAGCTCCCTCGGTGGCGTCATGGCCGAGCGGGTGACCGACGTCCGCGACATCCGCGACCGCGTGGTCGCCGAGCTGACCGGCCAGGGCGAGCCCGGCGTCCCCGCGCCCGAGGTGCCCTCGATCCTGCTGGCCGACGACCTGGCCCCCGCCGACACCGCCGGCCTCGACGCCGAGCGCATCATCGGGCTGGCCACGCGGCTGGGCGGCACCACCAGCCACACCGCGATCATCGCCCGCCAGTTGAACCTGCCCCTGGTCGTCGCGGTCGAGGGGCTCGACGCCGTGCCGGCCGGCGCGACCGTGCTGCTCGACGCCGAGGAGGGCACGCTCACCGTCGACCCCGACCCCGAGACGGCCACCGGCCAGCTCGAGGCGGCCCGGCGCGCAGCCGCGGCCCTGGCCGGCTACCAGGGCCCGGCGGTCACCCGCGACGGGGTGCCCGTGCCGGTCCTGGCCAACATCCAGGACGGCGACGGCGCCCGGGTGGCGTTCGCCTCGCACGCCGAGGGGGTCGGGCTGTACCGCACGGAGCTGGCCTTCCTCGGGCGGGCCGCCGAGCCAACGGTCGAGGAGCAGGCGCGCGGCTACGCCGACGTCCTCGAGGCCGCCGCCGGCCGTCGCGTCGTCCTGCGCACCCTCGACGCCGGCTCGGACAAGCCGCTGGAGTTCGCGACCCCGCCCGAGGAGGCCAACCCGGCGCTCGGCGTCCGCGGCCTGCGGGTGGCCCGGCGCGACCCCGGACTGCTCGACCGCCAGCTCGACGCGGTCGCCGAGGCCGCCCGGCGCACCGGCGCCTCGCCCTGGGTGATGGCGCCGATGGTGGCCACCACGGTCGAGGCCGCGGACTTCGCCGCCCGCGTGCGCGCCCGCGGGCTGGTCCCCGGCGTGATGGTCGAGGTGCCCTCGGCGGCCCTGCTGGCCGACCGGATGCTGACCCACGTCGACTTCCTGTCGATCGGCACCAACGACCTCTCGCAGTACGCCCTGGCCGCCGACCGGCTCTCCGCCGACCTGGCCGACCTGACCGACCCGTGGCAGCCGGCACTCCTCGCGCTCGTGGCGACCACGGCGGCCGCGGGCCGGCGGCTGGGCAAGCCGGTGGGGGTCTGCGGCGAGGCCGCGGCCGACCCGCTGCTGGCCTGCGTCCTCGTGGGCCTCGGGGTGACCTCGCTGTCCTGCGCCGCTCCCGCCGTCGCCGGCGTCGGCGCCCGCCTCGCGACCGTCGACCTCGCCGCCTGCCAGGAGGCCGCGGCGGCCGCCCTCGCCGCCGACGACCCGAGGGCCGGCCGGGCCGCCGCGCGAGCGGTCCTCGTCCGCGGCTGAGGCGTGGGGCCGGCCGCTCCGGGGCGGCCGGCCACACCCGCGGGAGTGAACGATCGTCGGGTGAAAGCCGACACATCCTACGCATCGTCGGAACATCGACGCTCCTGCTTGCTTTAATACTGGTGTACCGGTCAGCAGTACCGACGAGGAGACGGCGACATGAAGAGCGGGACCACCTGGCGGCAGCGTCGACAGGCGGCTCGGACGCGGCGGGCTCTGGACCGGGCCCTCGCCCGCAGCAGCAGCCCGGCGATGCGCGACGAGCTGCTCACCATGGCCAACGGCGGCGCGTTCTGACCCACGGGGTCTGAAGGTCCGCCGCGCTCCGTACCGCCGGGGCGACGGCCTCTCGTACGGCCCCGGTCCGCACCTGCCGACCGGGGCCGACTGCTGTCCGGGGGTCGGTGTCCCGGGGTCCCGGTGTCCCCGGCGGCGTCCTCCCTGGTCGCGGAGCGTCCTCCCCCACGGTGGACGGTCGGGGAGGACGCGTCACGATCAGGTCACCTGATCATCGCCACCGGGTCCCTCCTTCGGGTCAAGCGGCTCAATCCGACCGGCGCGCGTGCCGATGACCTGGTCGTGAGTGGAACACGCCCACGGGCCGTCCCCCGAGCCAGGACCGGAGCGACCCGGTGACCCCGGCGCCCGCCGAGGCCCGGGAGACCTCCGGGGTGACCACGGCGCTGCTCGTCGCCTTCGTCCGGGAGCGCGGTGGGGACGCCGCCGTCGAGGAGACGCTGCACCGCGCCGGCGTGCCCTTCAGTGCGGCCGAGCTGTCCGAGCCGTCCACCTGGACCAGTTACGACACCCGGATCCGGCTCTTCACCGCGGCCACCGACGTGCTCGGCGACCCCGACGCCATGTACCGGATGGGCGCCGAGTCGCTGCGCAACGGGATGAACGCCACCGTGGTCCTGCTGGTGCGCGCCATGGGATCGCCCCGGCAGGTCTACGCCCGGCTGCCGCGCGCGGTGACCAACTTCAGCACCACCTCCACCATGGAGGTGCTCGAGTCCGACGCCACGTCGGCGACCGTCCGCTACGTGCTGCACGAGGGCTACGTCCACTCGCGGCTGGACTGCGACTACGCCCGCGGCCTCATCAGCATGGTCCCCACCATCTTCGGCCTGGCCCCGGCGCGGGTCGTGCACGACGAGTGCGAGTCCTCCGGCGCCGAGGCGTGCGTCTACCACCTGTCCTGGGACCGGCGGCTCCGTCCGTGGCGCCGGCGGGGGGCCCCGGCGGCCGACCCGGAGATCACCGCGCTGCGCGCCCAGGTCCGGAGCCTGCAGTCGGCGGCCACCGACCTGGTCGACGGCGGTGACCTCGAGGCGGTCCTGCCGCGCATCGTCGAGCGGGCCGCCGCCGCCGTGCTGGCCCCGGCCTACCTGCTCGCCGTCTCCTCACCCCGGGGCGGCGCACCGCTCGTGCACAGCTCCGGCCTGCCCGCGGGCGAGGTGCCGGCGCTCACCGCCCGGCTGCTCGCCGGGGGCGACCTGGGCCCCGGTGCCGTCGTGGTCGACGTCCGGTCGGCCCGGCGCACCCACGGCCGGCTGGCCGCCCTGGGGCGGGCCGGCGAGGGCGGCCTCGGCGACGAGCGGGCCATGCTGGCCGCCTACGCCGGTCACGCGGCGGCAGCGCTGGACCTCGTCATGGCCCTCGAGGACAGCCGGATGGAGGCCCGCCGGGCAGGGGCGCTCCTCGAGCTCGCCCACGGGCTGGCGCAGACCGTCGACGTGCACGACATCTGTCAGACCGTGGTCACCACGCTGCCGAGCATCGTCGGCTGCGGGAGCTCCGGCGTCCTGCTCTGGGACCCGGCCGGCGCGGTCCTCCGGACCGCGGCCTCGGCGGGCCTGCCACCCGAGCAGGAGGCGCTCATGCGGGCGGCCACGCTGCGGGCCGACGACGTGCCCGAGCTGTTCGCCATGCTCACCGACCGCGAGCCACGCGCGCTCAGCGCCACCGGCAGCAGCGGACCGCTGCGCGACCTGCTGTCGACCCTCGGGCTCACCGCCGCCATCGCCGTGCCCCTGCTGGCCGGCTCCACGTTCCTCGGCGTCGTCACGGCCAGCTGGTCGCAGGGGGAGGCCAGCGGAGCCGCGGACGCCGACGTCCTGGCGCGCCTGCGCGGTGTGGGTGACCAGGCCTCCACCGCGCTGCAGAAGGCCCGCCTGCTGGAGACCGTCCGGCACCAGGCCACCCACGACGCGCTCACCGGGCTGCCCAACCGGGCGCTGTTCCGGGAACGGCTGGCCGCCGCGCTCGCCGCGTCCCCGGCGACCGGCTCGGTCGGCGTGCTGTTCTGCGACCTCGACCGGTTCAAGGCGGTCAACGACACGTACGGCCACGCGGCCGGCGACGAGCTGCTGCGTCAGGTGTCGGCCCGGCTGCGGGCCGCGATCCGGCCCGGCGACACGGTCGGGCGGCTCAGCGGCGACGAGTTCGCCGTGCTGCTGCCCCGGCTGTCCGGACCGGGCGACGCCGAGAGCGTGGTGGCCCGGGTGGCCGAGGGGTTCGTCGAGCCCTTCCGGCTCGAGGGCATCCCCGTCGACGTCGGGACGAGCACGGGCGTCGCGGTCCACACCGGCGGGACCGCCGAGGCCTCCGCGGTGGCCGAGCAGCTGCTGCGCGACGCCGACGCGGACATGTACCGGCACAAGCAGCGCGACCGCCCGGCCTCCCCCGTCCCCCGCCCGCGGGACTGAAGGAGGACCCCTCTGCCCCCCACCACTCGCAGGCTCGCGGCGGGACCCTGCAGAGGGGTCGTCAGTCGCGGAGGCGGGCGCGCAGCGCGGCCTGGTCGGCCGCGACGAAGCCGTGCCCGTCGAGCCAGCCGAGCGGGCCGCCGTGCCGCTCGTGCAGCAGCTCGAGCAGGCGCCGCATCGTCTCCGCCCGCGGGGTGTGGCTGGCCACGTCGCGGCGGGTCATGTCCTCGGCGTAGGTGGGGGAGTCCCGGAGCTTGGCCACCAGGTCGTCGATGACGTCCGCGGTCATCGCGTAGTCGGCCACTATCTCCTGGTCGGGTACGCCCGCGACCGCCAGCGCGAACATGACCACCACGCCCGTGCGGTCCTTGCCCGCCGCGCAGTGCACGACCGCCGCGCCCTCGCCGCCGTCGGCCAGCGCGCGCAGCGCCGCCACGACGTTCTCCGGCCGGTGGTGCAGGTAGCCGAGGTAGGCGCGCACCGCCGGCGGCTCGCCCTCGTCGTCCTCCGTCGTCTGCCGCGGCAGGATCGTCTCCACCCAGTCGGCGGGCAGGTCCGGGGCGTCGTCCTCCTCGACGGCGAAGACGTCGGTGTGGTGCCCGCGCTCGGGGAGCAGGGTGAAGTGCCGGTGGGTCACGCCGTCGACCGCACGCAGCGGCCCGCGCCCCTCCAGCAGCACCTCGGCGGTGGTGCGCAGGTCGACGACCTCGCGCAGCCCCACGTCCTCCACCAGCCGGCGGACGTCGTCGTCGCTGAGGGTCTGCAGGTTGTCGCTGCGCAGCACCCGGCCGAACGCCGTGGTGCCGCCGTCGCTGGTCGGCAGCCCGCCCAGGTCGCGGGTGTTGGTCGTCCCGTCGAGTCGCAGCCAGCGGTCGGAGCGCACGGAGGTCACGTCCCGACCGTACGGCGCGGGCCTGGGGCGTGTGGCCGGCGCCCACAGACCCCCACGCCGCTGTGGCCCGCCCGGCCATGGGCAGTACCGGAACGTCTCCCTACCGTGTGGTCCAGACCACGCCGGACGACGTCGTCCGGCGTGCCCGTGCACCGACGCACACCTCGAGGAGTCCGCCATGTCGCGTCCCCGTCCCCGCTCCCGGACCGCCGTCCTCGCCACGGGCGCCGCGCTGGCCCTGTCGGTCGCCGCCTGCGGCAGCCCCACCGCGTCGAGCTCGGGCGGGGGCGGCGGCGGTGGCGGCGAGTCCCCGATCCGGGTGGGCCTCGTCTACTCGGCGTCCGGGCCGCTGGCCACCTACGGCGAGCAGTACCTGCAGGGCTTCCAGGCCGGCCTGGACTACGCGACCGACGGCACCGGCGAGGTCGACGGCCGGCCGGTCGAGGTCATCGAGCGCGACGACGCCGGCGACCCGGCCAAGGCCGTCGCGGAGGCCACCGACCTCATCGGCCAGGGCGTGCAGGTGCTGGCCGGCTCGACCGCCTCCGGCGTGGCCACGCAGGTGGCGCCGCTGGCCGAGCAGAACGACATCCTGTTCATCTCCGGCTCCGCGGCCACCGACGCGATCACCGGCGTCAACGACAACACCTTCCGGTCGGGCCGGCAGACCTACCAGGACATCCTCACCGCGCAGTCGTTCATCGGCGACGCCCAGGGCAAGAACGTGCTGGTCTTCGCCCAGGACAGCGCCTTCGGCCAGGCCAACGTCGCCGCGGTCACCGCCGTCCTCGGCGGCGCGGGGGCCACCGTCACGCCGCTGCTGGTGCCGGCCAGCGCCACCGACCTCACCCCGTTCGCCTCGCAGGCCCGCGACGCCGCTGCCGACCTGGTGTTCGTCGCCTGGGCCGGGGAGACCGCCCCGGCCATGTGGCAGGCCATGGGCCAGCAGGGCGTCCTCGACTCGACGACGGTCGTCACCGGCCTCGACATCCGCGCCAGCTACGCCACCTACGGCGCGCAGGCCACCCAGATCGACTACCTGTCGCACTACTTCGCCGAGGCCGTCGACAACGAGGTCAGCCAGGCGATGGCCGAGCGGGTGGAGGCCGGGGGCGGCGAGGTCGACCTGTTCACCCCCGACGGCTTCACCGCCGCCCAGATGGTCGTGCACGCCCTCCAGGAGGGCGGCGACGACGTCGGCGCGATGGTCGACGCCCTGGAGGGCTGGACCTTCGACGGCGTCAAGGGCGAGCTGACCATCCGCGAGGAGGACC
The DNA here is from genome assembly GCF_041018925.1 of Geodermatophilus maliterrae. NCBI lineage: Bacteria > Bacillati > Actinomycetota > Actinomycetes > Geodermatophilales > Geodermatophilaceae > Geodermatophilus > Geodermatophilus maliterrae. The sequence continues at coordinate 5,425 of NZ_JBFNXQ010000093.1, read as the reverse complement.
ACGCGCTGCTGCAGCCGATGTTCCAGGCCCGCCTGGAGGACCAGGGTGGCGAGCTGGTGCCGGTCGTCGTCGACACCCTCGACCCGGAGGCCGCCGCGCCGCCGGTCGCCACCCCCTGACGACGACCACGACGACGACGGACCCCGGAGGACCAGCGGTGGGCAGCCCCCTCGCCGCCGGCGCCGCACCGGCCGCCCGCCCCGCGGGCGCGCCGGTGCTCTCGGTGGCCGGCCTGACCTGCGCGATCGGCGGCGCGGTGATCGTCTCCGACGTCAGCTTCGACGTCGCGCCCGGCGAGTTCGTCGCCGTCATCGGCCCCAACGGGGCGGGCAAGACCTCGCTGTTCAACCTGCTGTCGGGCCTGCTCCCGGCCACGGGCGGGACGGTCACCCTCGACGGCACCGACATCACCGGCGCCAGCCCGGCCGTCCGGGCCCGCCGGGGCCTGGGGCGCACCTTCCAGTCCTCGTCGGTGTTCGCCGGCCTCGGTGTCCGGGAGAACGTGCGGCTGGCCGCGCAGGCGCGACTGGGCGGCAGCCTGCGGCCCTGGCAGCGGGTGCGCGGCAGCGACCGGGCGTACGAGGTGGCCGAGCGGGCGCTGACCCGGGTGGGTCTCGACCGGCGCGGCGACGCGCTGGCCGGCGCCCTCTCGCACGGCGACAAGCGCAAGCTCGAGCTGGCGATCCTGCTGGCCACCGACCCCGCGGTCGTGCTCCTCGACGAGCCGATGGCCGGGGTGAGCACCGAGGAGGTGGCCGGCCTGACGCAGGTGATCGCCGACGTGCACCGCGAGGAGGGCCGGACGGTGCTCATGGTCGAGCACCACATGGACGTCCTGCTGGGCCTGGCCGACCGGGTCGCGGTCATGCACCACGGCTCGCTGCTCGCGCTGGACACCCCGGCGCGGGTGACCGGCGACCCCGCCGTCCAGGAGGCCTACCTGGGGGACCAGCTGTGAGCGCCGAGCGTCCCGTGCTGCTGCGGATGGCCGACGTGCACGTGCGGCTCTCCGGCAGTCACGTCCTGCAGGGGGTCGACCTCACCGTCCGCCGCGGCGGGGTGACCGCCCTGCTCGGCCGCAACGGCGCCGGCAAGACGACGACGGTCAAGTCGGTGCTCGGGCTGGTGCCCTCCACCGGCACCGTCGAACTCACCGACGCCGGTGGCCGGGTGCACCGGCTCTCCGGCCGGCGCACCCACGAGGTGGTCCGGCTGGGCATCGGCTACGCGCCGGAGGACCGCGAGGTCTTCGGCGGGCTGACCGTGGCGGAGAACCTGACGCTGGCCGAGCGGCGCGACTCCGCGCACCACCACGACCGCGTCTACGAGCTCTTCCCCGAGCTCCGGACCCGCAGCCGGCAGCTGGCCGGGACCCTCTCGGGCGGCCAGCAGCAGATGGTCGCCATCGCCCGGCTGCTGCTCAACGACAACCAGCTGCTGCTGGTCGACGAGCCGACCAAGGGCCTGGCGCCGCTGCTGGTGGCCGAGGTCGCCGAGGTGCTCGCCCGCGCCGCCGAGGAGGTGACGGTCCTGCTCGTCGAGCAGAACCTGTCCGTGGTGCGCCGGATGGCCACCGACGCCGTCGTGGTCGACCAGGGCCGGGTGGCCTGGTCCGGCTCGGCGCCCGACCTGCTGGCCGACGCCGACCGCGCCCGCGAGCTGCTCGGCGTGGCCGCCAGCGGAGGGGCGCAGGCGAGGGGTGAGCCCGCGAGCCCACCGGGGACGGAGCCACCCGTGCCCGTGCACCGGACGAGCGCCGGCGAGGCCGGGGCATGAGCACGGTCGTGCTGCTGGCCGTCACCGGCCTCGGCCTGGCGGCGCTGTACTTCCTCGTCGCCTCCGGTCTCTCGCTCATCTTCGGGCTCATGGGCGTGCTGAACTTCGCCCACGGCGCCTTCCTCACCATCGGCGCCTACGGCACCTGGTGGGCCGCGGGGAACCTGCCCGGCGCCGGCGCGAGCGGCTGGGGCTTCGTGCTCGCCGTCGTCTTCGGCGTCGGGGTGGGCACCCTGGTCGCCGCCCTGGTGGAGCTGGCGCTCATCCGCCCGCTCTACGAGCGGCACATCGAGCAGGTCCTGGTCACCGTCGGGCTGAGCCTGGCGATGGTCGCGCTCGTGCGGGCGATCTGGGGCGCCGACCCGCGGCCGTTCCCGGCGCCGGAGTGGGCCAAGGACACGACGTCGCTGCTGGGCGCGAGCGTGCCCAACGACCGGTTCCTGCTGGTCGGCAGCGCCGTCGTGGTGCTCCTGGCGGTGCTGGCGTTCCTGCGGTTCACCCGCTTCGGCCTGGTCATCCGGGCCGGTGTGGAGAACCGGTCGATGGTGACGGCCCTCGGCATCGACGTCCGCCGGGCGTTCACGCTGGTCTTCGCGATCGGCGGGGCCTTCGCCGCGCTGGCCGGCGCGCTGGGCGGCGTCTACCTCGGGTCGATCTCGCCGGGGCAGGGCACGTCCCTGCTGATCTTCGCCTTCATCGTCGTCGTCATCGGCGGGATGAGCTCGATCACCGGCGCGGCCGTCGCCGCCGTGCTGGTCGGGCTGGTGCAGCAGTTCGCCAACTACTACGCGGCCAGCGGGGTGGGCGACCTGTCGGTCGTCCTGCTGCTCGCCGTCGTCCTGCTGACGCGCCCCGGTGGGCTGACGGCGAGGGTGGCATGAGCCGGAACCTGACGCGGCTGGCGCCGCTGGCCGTCCTCGTCGTCCTGGCGGTCCTGCCGTTCTCCACGCTGCGGATCCCGGGCCTGTTCGACGGCGTCCTCAACAGCCCCGGCACCCTGCAGCTGCTGGCGCTGTGCCTGGTGTTCGGCGGGGTCGCGCTCTCCTACGACCTGCTGTTCGGGTTCACCGGACTGCTGTCGTTCGGGCACGCGCTCTACTTCGCGGCCGGCACCTACGTGGCGAACCTGGCGCTCACCGAGCTCGGCTGGGGCCTGGGTGCGGCACTGGCGCTGACCACCGCCGTGGGCATCGTGCTGCCGCTGCTGGTCGGCGGGGTGGCGCTGCGGGTCTCGGGGATCGCCTTCTCGATGGTCACGCTGGCCACCGCGCAGGTCGGGTCGATCGTCGTCCTGCGCGACCCCGGCGGCCTGACCGGCGGCGAGGAGGGGCTGGCGCTGGACCGGGGCAACGTGCCCGACGCCTTCGTCGGCGTGCTCAACACGGTGAACGTGTACTGGCTGGCGCTGGCCTACCTCGCCGTCGTCTACGTCGTCGTCGCCTGGGTGACCGGGTCGCGGGCCGGGCGGGTGTGGCAGGCGATCCGGGAGAACGAGCGTCGGGTCGAGGTGCTGGGCCTGCGGCCCTACGACTTCAAGCTGGTCGTCTTCGTGCTCGCCGGGCTGCTGGCCGCGCTCGGCGGCGTGGTGCACCTGCTGCTGCTCGGCGGCTCCACGCCCCGCACCACCACCGCCGACTTCACCCTCGGCCTGCTGGTCATGGTCGTGCTGGGCGGCGCCGGCAGCCGGTGGGGCGCCGTCCTGGGCGGGGTGCTCTACACCTACCTCGACAGCCGGCTCACCGACCTGGCCTCCTCGCCGGCCGTGCAGGACCTGCCCGCGTGGCTGCGGGTGCCGCTGTCGGAGCCGCTGTTCCTGCTCGGCAGCCTCTTCGTGCTGGTCGTCTTCTTCGTCCCGGGCGGGATCGCCGGGGTGGTGGCCCGGCTGCGCGAGCGGCGGGCCGGCCGGCGTCCCCCGGCGCCCACGGGCGGGGAGACCCCGCCGCCGGGCCGGGTGGTCGAGCAGCTGCGGGAGACGGCGGCCCGCGGGGCCGGCGCCGGCGCCGGCCCCCGCGACGGCGTCTGACGGCGATCGGGGAGGGGCGCCACGATCAGGCGACCTGGTCGCGGCGTGTCCTCCCCGACCGCCCACCGTGGGGGAGACGCGCCGGGGTGCGGGAGGACGGCGCCGCCGCGGCCGCGTCAGCCCAGCAGGGAGTCGCAGACCTCGATCAACCGGGCTCGCAGCTCGGCGCCGCGGACGGCGAACCCGCGCTGAGCGGCCACGTACTCCGCCTTGCCCTCGGCCGTCTCGACCAGCACCGGCACGTAGCCGCGGTCGCGCAGGTCGTAGGGCGAGGCGCGCATGTCCAGCTCGCGCACCTCGACGGCCAGCGCGAAGCAGTCGGCGAGCAGCTCGCCGGGGACGGCCGGGGAGAGCTTGTACGCCCACTTGTAGAGGTCCATCGTCGCGTGCAGGCAGCCCGGCTGCTCCAGCGCGAGCTGCGTCTCCCGCGTCGGCCGCAGCCGGTTGAGCCCCACGGCGTCCGGGGTGAAGAACCGGAACGCGTCGTAGTGGGTGCACCGGATCTGCGCGGCCTCGACGACGGCGTCGGTGCCCTCCTGCCCCAGCCGCAGCGGGACGGCGTGCCGGCGCTCCCCGGCGCGGTAGACCATCGCCCACTCGTGCAACCCGAAGCAGCCGGTGGCCGCCGGTCGCGACGCGGTGGCCGCCAGCAGATCGCGGACGAAGCGCACGGTGTCCGCGCGCTCGGCCAGGTACGCCGCGACGTCGAGGCCCACCGTCCCGTCGCCGTCGGTGGCGTACCAGCGCCAGGCGGCGTGCGGCGCCGGACCGGCGGGGGACGGTGCCAGGCCGACACCCGGCCCCGGGTGCCAGCGGCGCAGCCGGTTCGGCGCCTCGGAGTAGTAGGTGAAGAGGAAGTCGAGCACCGGGTGCGTCTGGCCGCGACGCCGGCGCTCGCGGTGCGGCGCCGTCCACCGCTCGACCCGCGCGTCGTGCGCCGCAGCGCGCGCCGTCCACTCCTCCGCGGGCAGCAGGACGGCGACGGCGGGCACCGGACCAGGGTAGGCGGGGGCGTCGCGGCCGAGCGGGCCCCTCGGGGACGTCGGGAGTGCCACGCTGGTCACCTCGACGAGGAGGCGATCGCCGTGGCCGGCGACGCGAGGACCACCCGCGAGCCCCTGCTCTGCCGCCTGGGGTTCCACGCCTACGTGCGGCGCCGTCCCGCCGACGAGCGGTTGCGCGGCCCCGACCACCAGGCCTGCCGGCGCTGCGGCAGGCACCGGGACATCGACACCCGCATCGTCCCGCCCGGCGTCATGGGCTGACCGGTCGGTCCCCGACGGCGGTCAGCCGGTGCAGCCGCAGGGCCAGCTGCACCTCCAGCGCCCGCTCGGGCACCGACCAGTCGCGGCCGAGCAGCCGGCCCACCCGGTCCAGCCGCTGGGTCACGGTGTTGACGTGCACGTTGAGGACCTCGGCGGCCCGGGCGGGGGAGCCGCCGGTGTCGAACCAGGCCCGCAGCGTCGCCACCAGGTCGGTCCCGCGGCGGGCGTCGTACTCGAGCACCGGCGCCAGCGTCGCGGTGACGAACCCGGGCACGTCGCGGCCCTCGCCCACCAGCAGGCCGACGAACCCCAGCTCGCCGGCGTCGGCCGACTGGCCGGCCCGGCCCAGCGCCTCCAGCGT
>NZ_JBFNXQ010000092.1:0-20286 GCF_041018925.1 Geodermatophilus maliterrae | reverse complement strand
GTGGATCCGGCCGGGGCGCCGCCCGTGCGCGGCGCGACCCTGCCCACCACCGCCGACACCTGGACGCCGACCGGCACGGGTCGGGCGGTCTGGCTCGGCCCCGACGAGTGGCTGGTGACCAGCACTGACACCGCGCCGCACCGGCTCGAGGCCGAGCTGCGGGAGGTGCTGGCGCCCGCCGGCGGCGTGGCCGTGGACGTCTCCGCCCAGCGGACCGTCCTGCGGATCACGGGTTCCCGCGCCCGCGAGGTGCTGGCCAAGGGCTGCAGCATCGACCTGCACCCGCGGGTCTTCGGCCGGGGCCGCAGCGCGCAGACCACGCTCGCGCACGCCGCCGTCGTCCTGCTGGTGCTCGGCGACGACGGCGAGGACTTCGCCCTGTTCGTCCGGTCCTCCTTCGCCGGCCACCTCGCCACCTGGCTGCTGGACGCGGCCCTCGAGTACACGACCCCCACGCAGCAGGGAGAACAGACATGACCGCCAGCCCTCGCGTGGTGATCATCGGTGCCGGCATCGTCGGGGCGAACCTGGCCGACGAGCTCACCGCCCGCGGATGGGACCGGGTCACCGTGCTCGACCAGGGACCGCTGCCGCTGACCGGTGGCTCCACCTCCCACGCGCCCGGCCTGGTCTTCCAGACCAACGCGTCGAAGACGATGACCGAGTTCGCCCGCTACACCGTCGAGAAGTTCCTCGCCCTCGACGTCGACGGCGCGTGGTGCTTCAACCAGGTGGGCGGACTGGAGGTCGCCACCACCCCGGAGCGGCTGACCGACCTGCACCGCCGGCAGGGGTGGGCCACCGCGTGGGGGATCGAGGGCCGGGTGGTCGACCCGGACGAGTGCGCGGCCCTGCACCCGCTGCTCGACCGCGACCGGGTCCTCGGCGGCTTCCACACGCCCACCGACGGGCTGGCCAAGGCCTTCCGCGCGGTGGTCGCGCTGGCCCGCCGCGCCGAGGCCCGCGGTGCCCGCTTCCAGGGCTCGACGCGGGTCACCGGCATCGAGTCCTCGGGCGGGCGGGTGACCGGCGTCCGCACCGACGGCGGGGTGGTCCCGGCCGACGTCGTGGTGTCCTGCGCCGGCTTCTGGGGGCCGGCGGTCGGCGCCATGGTCGGCATGGCCGTGCCGCTGCTGCCGCTGGCCCACCAGTTCGTCTGGACCGGCCAGGTGGCCGAGCTGGCCGGCCGCAACGACGAGCTGACCGAGGCCGGGCTGCCGATCCTGCGCCACCAGGACCGGGACCTGTACTACCGGGAGAAGGGCGACCGCCTCGGCATCGGCTCCTACGCCCACCGCCCGATGCCGGTGGAGCTCGGCGACCTGCCCGAGGGTGACGTCACCGACGCGGCCATGCCGTCGATGCTCCCGTTCACCGAGGAGGACTTCGCCGAGCCGTGGGAGCACAGCCGCCAGCTGCTGCCCTCGCTGCGCGGCACGAAGGTCGACTCGGGCTTCAACGGCGTCTTCTCCTTCACCCCCGACGGCGGCCCGCTGATCGGCGAGTCGCCCGACGTGGCCGGCTTCTGGATCGCCGAGGCGGTGTGGGTGACCCACTCCGCCGGGGTCGCGCGGTCGGTGGCCCAGCTGCTGGTCGAGGGCCGCAGCGAGATCGACCTGCACGGCTGCGACGTCGCCCGCTTCGAGGAGGTCCAGCTCGGCGCGGAGTACGTGCGGGAGACGGCGCAGCAGAACTTCGTCGAGGTCTACGACGTCCTGCACCCGCTGGAGCCCCGGCGCTCACCGCGCGACCTGCGGGTCAGCCCCTTCTCCGCCCGCCAGCGCGAGCTGGGCGCGGTGTTCCTCGAGGTGGCGGGCTGGGAGCGGCCGCACTGGTACGAGGCCAACGCCGGCCTGCTCGACGAGCTGCCCGCCGAGTGGGTGCCGCCGGAGCGCGACGACTGGGCGGCGCGGCACTGGTCGCCGATCGCCGCCGCCGAGGCGTGGCGGACCCGCACCGCCGTCGCGCTGTACGACATGACGCCGCTCAAGCGGCTCGAGGTCAGCGGACCGGGTGCGCTGGACCTGCTGCAGCGGCTGACCACCGGCCAGATGGACAAGTCGGTCGGCTCGGTCACCTACACGCTGGCTCTCGACGAGGCCGCCGGCGTGCGCAGCGACCTCACCGTCGCCCGGCTAGGCGAGCAGCTGTTCCAGGTCGGCGCCAACGGCAACCTCGACCTCGACCACCTGCGCCGGCAGGCGCCCGCCGACGGCAGCGTGCAGATCCGGGACATCACCGGCGGGACGTGCTGCATCGGCCTGTGGGGCCCCCGTGCCCGCGACCTGGTGCAGCGGGTGACCTCCGACGACCTCAGCAACGCCGGCCTGAAGTACTTCCGCGCCAAGCGGGTGCGCATCGGCGGGGTGCCGGTGACGGCCATGCGGCTGTCCTACGTCGGCGAGCTGGGCTGGGAGCTCTACACCAGCGCCGAGCACGGCCTGCGGCTGTGGGACGCGCTGTGGGAGGCCGGGCAGGACCTCGGGGTGATCGCCGCGGGCCGGGCGGCCTTCAACAGCCTGCGCCTGGAGAAGGGCTACCGCTCCTGGGGCCACGACATGACCACCGAGCACGACCCCTACGAGGCCGGCCTCGGCTTCGCCGTCCGCAAGCAGGAGGGCTTCGTCGGCAGCACGGTGCTCGCGGGGCGCGGCGAGGACACCGTGCGCCGGCGGCTGTGCTGCCTGACCGTCGACGACGGCCGCAGCGTCGTCCTCGGGCACGAGCCGGTGTACCTCGACGGCCGCCCGGCCGGCTACGTCACCAGCGCCGCCTTCGGGCACACCGTCGGCCGGCCGATCGCCTATGCGTGGCTGCCCGCCTCGGCCGGGGTGGGGACGGCGGTGGAGATCCAGTACTTCGACCGCCGGGTCCGCGCGACCGTCGCCGCCGAGCCGCTCGTCGACCCGGAGATGACCCGCATCCGCGGCTGAGGGCGGCCGCCGTCCGGCCCGTGGCGCCGCCACGGGCCGGACGGGCGTTCACACGACCGCGCGGATGGCCTGCTCGAAGCCGGTGACGTGCACGCGGGCGAGGTGCTCGGCGCGGTCGGCGTCGCCGGCGGCGATCGCCTGCAGCAGCTCGACGTGCTCGCCGACGTGCTCGTCGACCGACGCCAGCCGGTCGAGGAACAGGCAGAAGATCCGCGTCGCGAGGTTGTCGTAGCGGACGAGCACGTCCTCCAGGTGCGGGTTGCCCGCCGCCCGGTAGATCGAGCGGTGGACGGCGAGGTCCCAGCGCATCAGGCCGGTGCGGTCGACCTGCCCGACGTCGAGGTGCTCGATCTGCCCGGCGAGCGCGTCCAGCTCCTCGCGCACCGCCCGCGGGGCGCGCTCGGCGGCGCGGCGGGCGGCCAGCGGCTCGAGCTGCACGCGGATCTCGGAGATGTGCGCCAGGTCGGTGATGTCCATGCCGGTCGCGAAGGTCCCTCGGCGCGGGAAGGTCACCACCAGCCGGTCGCCCTCGAGCCGCTTGAGCGCCTCCCGGACCGGCGTGCGTCCCACGCCCAGCGCCCGGGCCAGCGCGTCGTCGTCGATCGGCTCGCTGGGGCGGATCTCCAGCATGATCAGCTGGTCGCGGATCGCCACGTAGGCCCGGTCGGCCAGTGACGTCCCGACGGGTTCGACGTCCGACGGCAGCGCGGTCACGCACCGCATCGTAGAGCCTGGCGTCCCCAGGGTCTTACTACTGCAGGATGAGATCAATATCGTCCTCACGGGACTGATATACCAACGGCACGGACGAGGCGGGATGGTCGTGGTGACCTGCCGGTCCGCACGCGTCGTCCCCGTCAGTGTCGTCGAGTGCTGAGGAGGCACCCGTGTCCCACCCCCTCACCCTCACCCTCAGCTGTCCCGAGCGTCCCGGCATCGTGCGCGCGGTCAGCTCGTTCCTGTTCGCGCACGGCTGCGACATCGTCGAGCACCAGCAGTTCGACGACGCCGTCCGCGGGCAGCTCTTCCTCCGGACGGCGTTCGCCTGCCTCGACGGCACCGACGCCGGCCGGCTGGCCGAGGCGTTCCGCCCGGTCGCCGAGGAGTTCGACATGGACTACCGGGTCGCCGGTGACCGTCCGCAACGGCTGCTGGTCATGGTGTCGAGGCTCGGCCACTGCCTGAACGACCTGGTCTTCCGCTGGCGCGCCGGCAGCCTGGGTGGGGAACTGGTCGCGGTGGTCTCCAACCACGAGGACCTGCGCCCGATGGCCGAGGCGGCCGGGCTGCCCTTCGTGCACGTGCCGGTCGCACCGGGCACCAAGCACGTGGCCGAGGCGCGGCTGCTGGAGCTGGTCGAGGAGCACCGGGCGGACCTGGTCGTGCTGGCCCGCTACATGCAGGTCCTCTCCGACGAGACGTGCGCCGCCCTGCGCGGCCGGGCGATCAACATCCACCACTCCTTCCTGCCGGGCTTCAAGGGCGCCAAGCCCTACCACCAGGCCTTCGACCGCGGCGTCAAGCTGGTCGGCGCGACGGCGCACTACGTGACGCCGGACCTCGACGAGGGGCCGATCATCGAGCAGGAGGTCATCCGCATCGACCACACCCACGACCCCCGTGCCCTGGCGACGGTGGGCCGGGACGCGGAGGCCCTCGCACTGTCCCGCGCGGTGCGCTGGCACTGTGAGCAGCGGGTGCTGCTCAACGGGAGCAGCACGGTGGTCTTCCGGTGACCCGTGCGAGGGTGTGCCGGCCGGCGGGTCCGGGGCGCGCTTGACGTGCCCCCGGGTACCCGCCAGGCTGTCCCGCCAGCGACAACTGTCCCGGATGACGCAACTCGTATCGGAGTGTCATGCCCAACCTGCTGATCGGCGGCGACTGGCGCGCGGGGTCCTCGGCGGCCCAGCGCGAGGTGGTCAACCCCTTCGACCAGAGCGTCGTCGCCAAGGTGGACGAGGCGACCGCGGACGACGTCGACGCGGCCGTGCGCGCCGCGGCGGCGGCCTTCGCCGGTGGCGCGGGGGAGTGGCCGCGCACCCCCGCGGGCGAGCGGGGTGCCCTCCTGCGCCGGGTCGCCGACCTGCTGCTGCGCGACGAGGACGACCTCGCCCGGCTGGAGACCCTCGACACCGGCAAGACCGTCGGCGAGAGCCGGCAGGACGTGCAGGACGTCGCCGCCGTCTTCCGCTACTACGCCGACCTGGCCGACAAGGACCCCGGCCGGCTGGTCGACGCCGGGCGCCGCGACGTCGTCAGCCGCGTCGTCTACGAGCCGGTGGGCGTCTGCGCGCTCATCACGCCGTGGAACTACCCGCTGCTGCAGGTGTGCTGGAAGGTGGCGCCGGCCCTCGCCGCCGGCAACACGATCGTCGTCAAGCCCAGCGAGGTCACCCCGCTGACCACGATCCGGCTCGCCGAGCTGCTGCAGGAGGCCGGTGCCCCCGCGGGAGTGGTCAACCTCGTCCTCGGCGGCCGCGAGGTCGGTGCCGCGATGGTCGAGCACCCCGACGTCGACCTGGTCTCCTTCACCGGCGGCCTGGCCACGGGGCAGGGGATCCTGCGCGCCGCCGCCGAGACGGTGAAGAAGGTGACCGTCGAGCTCGGCGGCAAGAACCCCAACATCGTCTTCGCCGACGTCGACCTCGACACCGCCGTCGACAACGCCCTCACGGCGGTCTTCCTGCACTCCGGCCAGGTGTGCTCGGCCGGGACCCGGCTCATCGTGCAGGACGAGATCCACGACGAGTTCGTCGCGGCCGTGGCCGAGCGCGCCGAGCACATCCGCCTCGGCAACGGGTTCGACCCGGCGACCGAGAGCGGACCCCTGGTGTCCGGGGAGCACCGGGCGAGCGTGGAGGAGTACGTCGCCACGGGTCTGCGCGAGGGCGCCCGGCTGGTCACCGGAGGCCGCCGTCCCGAGGAGCCGGAGCTAGCCGGTGGCTTCTTCTACCTGCCGACGGTGTTCGCCGACTGCCGGCGGGACATGCACGTCGTGCAGGAGGAGTCCTTCGGGCCGGTCCTCACCGTGGAGCGGTTCTCCACGGAGGAGGAGGCGATCGCGCTCGGCAACGACACCGACTACGGCCTCGCTGGTGCGGTGTGGACCGCCGACACCGCCCGCGCCGAGCGGGTCGCCCGGGCGCTGCGGCACGGGACGGTCTGGATCAACGACTTCGGCCCCTACCTGCCGCAGGCGGAGTGGGGTGGGTTCGGACGGTCGGGCAACGGGCGCGAGCTCGGCCCGTCGGGCCTCGCCGAGTACCGCGAGGCCAAGCACATCTGGCACAACACCGCCCCTGAGCCGGCTCGCTGGTTCAAGGGCTGACCCCGCACCTCGACCCCCGACGGACGGACGGACGGCACATGAGCGCGCACCCCACGCAGGACGGCGACTCGCACCTCGCCGAGTTCGGCTACAAGCAGGAACTGGACCGCAGCATCGGGAAGTTCTCCAGCTTCGCCGCCGGCGTCAGCTACATCTCGATCCTGACCGGCACCTTCCAGCTGTTCTACTTCGGCTTCGGCGCCGGCGGTCCGGCCTACCTCTGGTCCTGGCCGATGGTCTTCCTCGGGCAGCTGATGGTGGCGCTGTGCTTCGCCGAGCTGGCGGCTCGCTTCCCCGTCGCGGGGTCGCTGTACAACTGGACCAAGCGCCTCGGCAGCCGGACCACCGCGTGGATGACCGGCTGGATGATGCTGACGGCCTCGATCGTGACCCTGTCGGCGACGGTGCTCGCCTACCAGATCACGCTGCCCCAGCTGTGGTCGGGCTTCCAGGTCGTCGGTGACGGGACCGGCACCTACGACTTCGCCGTCAACGCCGTCATCCTCGGCAGCCTCCTCATCCTGTTCACCACGGTGGTGAACGCCTACGGCGTCAAGCTCATGTCCCGGATCAACAGCGCCGGCGTCTTCATCGAGCTGGTCGCGGCCGTGCTGATCATCGTGATCCTGGCCGTGTCGATGACCCGCAGCCCGGTCGAGGTGCTCACCGACACCGGCGGCCGCGGCGAGGGCGTCAGCGGCGGCTACCTGGGTGCCTTCCTGGTCGCGGCGCTGGCCTCGGCCTACGTCATGTACGGCTTCGACACCGCCAGCTCCCTCGGCGAGGAGACCATCGACCCGCGACGCACCGCGCCCAAGGCGATCGTCCGTGCCGTCACCGCGTCCTTCGTGCTCGGCGGGCTGATCCTGCTCTTCGGCCTCATGGCGGTGCGCGACCTCGACGACCCGAACCTGTCCTCCAGCACCGGTGGCCTGCAGTACGTGCTGCTGCAGGTGGCGGGCTCGGGCCTGGGCAAGGTCTTCCTCGCCTGCATCGTCGTCGCCATCACCGTCTGCTGCCTGGCGGTGCACACCGCGACGATCCGGATGATGTTCGCGATGGCCCGGGACAACAACCTGCCCTTCAGCTCCCGGCTGTCCAAGGTCGACCCGAAGCGCAAGACCCCGGTCGTGCCGGCCGTCGTCATCGGCGTCCTGTCGGCGTCGATCCTGCTGATCAACATCCGTCAGCCGCAGATCTTCACGGTGATCACCAGCATCGCGATCATCATGATCTACCTGGCCTACCTGCTGGTGACGGTGCCGATGCTGCTCGCCCGGCTGCGCGGGGCGTGGCCGGGGCCCGGTGCCCGCAGCGACCGGAAGTACTTCTCGCTGGGCCGCTGGGGTCTGCCGGTGAACATCCTGGCCGTCCTCTGGGGTGCGGGTATGGCGCTGAACCTGGCCTGGCCGCGCCGGGCGATCTACAACGCCACCGAGCCGTACCACTGGTACCTGCAGTGGGGTGCCTTCGTCTTCATCGGCGCCATCACGCTCGTCGGGCTGGCCTACTACCTGCTCTCGGCGCGGCACCGCACCGGCGTGCTGCCCGAGCACGCGGTGGAGACGGCGTCGCCGGTCGAGGCCGGGCCGGCGCAGCAGCGGCTGGGCGACCCCGACGAGGACCCGGGACGCACCGACGTCCCCGTCGGCGGCATCCGCTGAAGAAGGACCTCCCTGCAGGGCCCCGCCACTCGCGAGCTCGCGGCGGGGCCCTGCAGGGGGGCCGGCCGGGGCGGCGGGGGGCAGGGGAGATGACACCGGTGTCGTGAGGGACGTCGCCGACTTCCTGCGGGCCCGGCCGCCGTTCGACGCGCTCGCCGCCGAGGACCTCGACCGGGTCGCCGGCGCCGCCGAGGTGGAGTTCCTGCGCGCCGGGGCCGTGGTCGTCGAGCAGGGGGAGGCGCCGCTGGAGCACCTGTACGTGGTCCGGCGCGGGGCGCTGGACATCGTGCACGACGGCCGCGTCCTCGACGAACTCGGCCCCGGGGAGCTGTTCGGCCAGGCCTCGATGCTCGCCGGCCTGCCCGCGCGCTTCGGCGTCGTGGCCGCCGAGGACACGCTCTGCTACCGGATCCCGGCCGCCGTCGCCCGGCCGGTGCTCGCCCGGCCGGAGGGGCTGCGGTTCCTGGCCCGCTCCCTCCTCGCCGACCCCGTGCCGCGCCGGCTGGAGGTCGAGCCGGTCGTCGACGCCGCCCGCCGGCCGGTCGCCGGCCTGCTGCGCGCCCGCCCGGTGGTCTGCCCACCCGGGACGACGGTGCGGGACGCGGCCCGGCGGATGACCGAGGCCGGGGCGACGGCGGCGGTGGTGGCCGTGCGCGGCAGCGAGCTCGGCATCGTCACCGACCGGGACCTGCGCAGCCGGATCCTCGCCAGGGGCGCGAGCCCCGACACCCCCGTCGAGGAGGTGATGACCTTCCCCGCGTACACGGTCGCCGCCGACCGGATGAGCGGGGAGGTCCTGCTGGACATGCTGGACCGGGGGATCCGGCACCTGCCGGTCGTCAGTCCCGGCGGCCGGGTGCTCGGCGTGCTCGAGGACGCCGACCTGCTGGCCGCCGCCCCGCGCAGCAGCTTCCACCTCCGCTCGGCGATCGCCCGGGCCCGCACGGTGCAGGACCTGGTCGAGGCCTCCGCTCAGCTGCGGCCGGCGGTGCTCGCCCTGCACGACGCGCGCGTGGCCGCCTCCGACGTCACCGGCATCTACTCGGTGGTGTCCGACGCGCTGACGCGGCGGCTGGTGCAGCTGACCGTCGCCGGGCTCGGGACGCCGGCGGTGCCCTTCACCTGGCTGGCGCTGGGCAGCCTCGCGCGGCGGGAGGCCGTGCCCTCCTCGGACGTCGACAGCGCGCTGGTCTGGTACGGGTCGGCCGACGAGGAGATGCAGGCCGAGCTCCGCCGGGTCGCCCGCGCCGTCGTCGACGGGCTGGAGGCGTGCGGGTTCCCGGCCGACACCCAGGGCGCGGTCGCCGCCCAGCCGCTGTTCATGCGGTCCTACGCCGGGTGGCGGGAGGCGGCCGCCGGCTGGCTGGCCGACCCCACCCAGGAGAAGGCGCTGGTGCTCGTCTCGCTCGTCGTCGACGGCCGCCCGGTCTGGGGGATCCGCAGCGGGCCGGCGCTGCCGGAGGTCTTCCGCGACGCCCGCCGGCACCCGCTGTTCCTCTCCCTGCTGGCCCGCTTCGCCCTCGGGCACCGGCCGCCCACCGGGTTCCTCCGCGACTTCGTCGTCGAGCACGGGGGAGCGCACGCCGGCCGGCTCGACCTCAAGCACGGCGGGCTGCAGCCGATCGTGGACCTGGCGCGGTGGGCGGGCATGGCCGCGGGGGTGGCCAGCGCGTCGACCCCCGCGCGGCTGCGGGCCGCCGCGGACGCGGGCACCCTGCCGGCCGACGACGCCCGGACCCTCGGCGAGGCCTTCGACCTGGTGCTCGAGCTCCGCCTGGACCACCAGGTCGAGCAGCTGCGCGCCGGCGAGCGGCCCGACGACCACCTCGACCCCGCGGTCCTGGACCCGGTGACCCGGGGCGCGCTCCGCGAGGCCTTCCGCGCCGTCGCCGACGTCCAGCGGCGGGTGACCGGTCAGCTGCGGCAGGGCGTGCTGTGAGGCGGCCGCTGGGACGGCAGCCGGGCAGCGCGGCGGCCCGGGCCTACCGGGACGCGCCCCGGGTGCCGGCCGGCACGCCGTGGCGGGAGGCGTCGTTCTGCGTCGTCGACCTCGAACTGACCGGCCTGGACCCCCGCCGGCACGAGATCGTGTCCTGGGGCGCGGTGTGCGTCGAGGGCGGCCGGGTCGTCTGCGGGACCGCCGCCGAGGGCCTGGCCCGGCCCGAGCGCGGCGTGCCGGAGGAGTCGGTGCGGGTGCACGGCCTGCGCCCGGCCGACCTGGCCGGCGCGCCGCCGCTGGCCGATGCCGTCGACGGCCTGCTCGAGGTCATGGCCGGGCGGGTCCTGGTGGCGCACGCCGCGTGGGTGGAGCGCGGCTTCCTCGGCCGGGCGCTGCGGACCCGGGGCGTGCGGCTGCGGACGCCGGTGCTCGACACCTGCGCGATGGGCCGGCTGTGGCTCGCCACCACCGGGACGACGCCGCCGGCCGTGCTGTCCCTGGCCGGCCTCGCCGAGGCCCTCGGGCTGCCCAGCCACCGCCCGCACGAGGCCAGCGGGGACGCGCTGACCACCGCCCAGGTGTTCGTCGCGCTGGCCACCCTCCTCGAGGACGGCGGCGCCGAGACGGTCGGCACGCTGGCCGGCGCCGAGGTGCGCCTGCGAGTGCACTAGCAGAAGGACCCCCTCCCCGAGCCCTTCGCAGGCTCAGGGCACGCCAGGAGGGGGCCGCCTCCTCGGCCGCCCCCGGCGAGGAGGCGACCCCGTCCCGGCCCCCTGCCGGGCACCGCCCCGAGCGTGCGGGCGGCGGGGGGCCAGGGGGTCCTCCGTCAGGCCTGGCCGGCGGTCTCGGTGACCGAGCTCGGCTGGTGCCGGTGGAACTCGACGCGCTCGGGGGCCAGCGGGGTGTTGCCGAGGATCAGGTCGGCGGCCTTCTCGGCCATCATCATCACCGGCGCGTAGATGTTGCCGTTGGTGACGTAGGGCATCGCCGAGGCGTCGACCACCCGCAGGCCCTCGAGGCCGTGCACCCGCATGCTCAGCGGGTCGACCACCGACAGCGGGTCGGTGCCCATCCGGGCCGTGCACGAGGGGTGCAGCGCGGTCTCGGCGTCCCTGGCCACCCAGCTGAGGATCTGCTCGGGGGTCTCGATCTCCGGCCCGGGGGAGATCTCGCCGGAGCTGAACTCGGCGAAGGCCGGCTGGGCGAGGATGTCCCGCGTCACCTGGACGGCCTCGACCCACTCGCGGCGGTCCTGCTCGGTGGACAGGTAGTTGAACCGCATGGCCGGCTTCACCCGCGGGTCGGAGGACCGGATCTTCAGGGTGCCGCGGGCGTCGGAGTACATGGGACCGACGTGCACCTGGTAGCCGTGGTCGCCGGCGGGCATCGTCCCGTCGTAGCGCACGGCGATCGGCAGGAAGTGGAACATCAGGTTCGGGTAGGCGACGTCGTCGTTGCTGCGGACGAAGCCGCCGGCCTCGAAGTGGTTGGTCGCGCCCAGCCCGCTGCGGAGGAAGAGCCACTCCGCGCCGATCCCGGGCTTGCGCCACCACTTCATGCCCGGCGCGATGGAGACCGGCTGCTTGCACGCGTGCTGGACGTAGACCTCGAGGTGGTCCTGCAGGTTCTCGCCCACGCCGGGCAGGTCGGCGACGACGTCGATCCCGAGCGCGCGCAGCTCCGAGCCGTTGCCGACGCCGGAGAGCTGCAGCAGCTGTGGGGTGTTGATGGCCCCGCCGCTGAGCACGACCTCCGCGGCGCGCACCGTGCGCACCGGACCCAGGCCGGAGCGGTACTGCACGCCCACGGCCCGCTCACCCTCGAAGAGGACCTTCGTGACGAACGCGCGGGTCTCGACGGTCAGGTTGCGGCGGGACCGCACCGGGTGCAGATAGGCGCGGGACGCGCTGAGCCGGCGGCCCCGGTGGACGTTGCGGTCGAAGGCCGCGAAGCCCTCCTGCCGGTAGCCGTTGACGTCGTCGGTGAGCGGGTACCCGGCCTCCTGGACCGCGCCGAAGAAGGCCTGGAACAGCGGGCTGGTCGCCGGCCCGCGCTCGAGGACCAGCGGCCCGTCGTGCCCGCGGAACGGGTCGTCGGGCGCGGCGGCCAGGCAGTTCTCCATGCGCTTGAAGTAGGGCAGGCAGTGGGCGAAGTCCCAGGTCTGCATGCCCTCGTCGGCGGCCCAGCGCTCGTAGTCCAGCGGGTTGCCGCGCTGGAAGATCATCCCGTTGATGCTGCTGGAGCCGCCGAGCAGCTTGCCGCGCGCGTGGTGGACCCGGCGCCCGCCCATCCAGGGCTCGGGCTCGCTCTCGTACTTCCAGTCGTAGAGCCGGTTGCCGATGGGGATGGTCAGCGCCGCCGGCATGTGCACGAACACGTCCCACAGCGAGTCCTGGCGGCCGGCCTCCAGCACCAGCACCCGGTTGCCGGGGTCGGCACTGAGCCGGTTGCCCAGCGCGCTGCCCGCGGACCCGCCGCCCACGATGACGACGTCGTACTGCTGCTCGGACACGGGGGTGCTCCTTCGTGGTCGCGGTGGCGCGTGGGCCGGTGGTGGTCGCTGGGGAACAGGGGAGCGGGCCGGTCCCCCGCAGGTCAGGGGACGGCCGGCTCGGCGGCGCGCAGCTGCCGTCGCCAGCGGGTGAACAGGCGGGGCTGGTCCATCCCGAGCACGGCGACCGGGCGGCCGTCGCGCTCGTAGACGGCGAGGAAGCTGCGCTCGGCGGGGTCGCCCTCGAGCACCCGGACGACGTCGCCGTCCCGGCGGCTGCCCGCGAACTGTATACGGGAGCCGTACTGCTCGGACCAGAAGTAGGGGACCGGCGCCGGCGCGGCGGGGTCCTCGCCGAGCAGCGTGGCGACCGCGGTCACCGGCTGCTCGAGGGCAGCCGTCCAGTGCTCGCTGCGCAGCGCGCGGCCGGCCTCGGCCGACCAGGTCGACGCGCAGTCGCCGACGGCCACGATCCCCGGGACGGTGGTGGCGCCGCGGGCGTCGGTGACGACGCCGTCGTCCAGCGCCACGCCGGACCCGGCCAGCCACTCGACGTTCGGCACGGCACCGATACCCACGACGACGACGTCGGCGGGCAGCCGGCGCCCGTCGGCCAGCTCGACGGCCTCGACGCGGGGGGAGCCGACCAGGCGGGCCACGCCGGTCCCGGTCAGCAGCCGGGTGCCGTGGTCGGCGTGCAGCCCCGCGCAGACCGCGCCCATCTCGGGCCCGAGCGGGCCGGCCAGGGGGACCGGCAGGGCCTCGACGACGGTGACCTCGAGCCCGAGGCCGCGGGCGGTGGAGGCCACCTCGGCGCCGATGAAGCCGGCGCCGATGACGACCAGGGACCGGCCGGCGAGCAGGTCCGCGCGCAGCGCCAGCGCGTCGTCCAGGGTGCGCAGGACGTGCACCCCGGCCAGCCCGCCGGTGCCGGGCAGGTGCCGGGCGCGGGCGCCGGTGGCGAGGACGACGCCGTCGGCCCGCACCTCGCTGCCGTCGGCCAGCCGCACCGACCGGGTGGCGGCGTCGAGGCCGACCGCCGCGGTGCCCAGCCGCCACTCCAGGTCGAGCGCCTCGTCGGCGGCGGTGCCCAGGGCGACGTCCTCGAGCGTGCTCGTGCCGGCGAGCAGGTCCTTGGACAGCGGCGGGCGGTCGTAGGGCGCGTGCGGCTCGTCACCGATGACGACGACGTGGCCGTCGAAGGAGCGGGCGCGCACTGCGCGGGCGGCCGACAGACCGGCCAGCGACGCCCCCACGACCGCGACGGTCGCGGTCACGCCGCGCCCTCCTCGGCCCGGGCGACGGACACGTGGACGACGCCGTCGAGGACCGAGACCGCGTGCGTGCGCACGGGCGTCTTGGCCGGTGGGCCCGAGGGCTCGCCGGTGCGGAGGTCGAAGCAGGAGGCGTGCAGCGGGCACTCGACGGTGCAGCCCTCGAGCCAGCCGTCGGCGAGGGAGGCGTCCTGGTGCGTGCACGTGTCGTCGATCGCGTAGAACTCGCCGTCGACGTTGAAGACGGCGATCGCCACGTCGCCCGTGACGTCGGCCGCCACCCGGGTCGCCTCGCCGGGAGGGAGGGCGCTCGTGGGACAGACCGGGATCATCGGACCTCCGTGGTTGCGGAACACGCAACGTCGTTCTCGTGGCGGAACAGCCTGACAAGGAAGCGGGGTGACGTCAAGGGACCCGCCGTGACCATTGTCTCTACGCTGGGGTGGTGAGCGTCGAGGTCCCCAGCGGGGAGCGCGGGCCGGCAGCACTGGTCCAGTCGGTCGACCGTGCGCTGGAGGTCCTGGAGATCCTGGCCGGACGCGGCGAGGCCGGCGTCACCGAGATCGCCGCCGAGCTCGGGGTGCACAAGTCCACCGCCTTCCGGCTGGTCGCGGTGCTCGAGGGGCGGGGGTTGGTCGAGCAGCTCGCCGACCGCGGCAAGTACCGGCTGGGGTTCGGCATCGTCCGGCTGGCCGGCGCCACGGTCGCCCAGCTCGACCTCGCCCAGGAGGGGCGCCGGGCGTGCGAGGAGCTGGCCGCCGACGTCGGCGAGACGGTCAACGTCGCCATCCTCGACGGCGGGCGCGCGGTCAACGTCACCCAGGTGCGCGGTGGCGCCACGATCAGCACGCACAACTGGGTGGGACGCGGGACTCCGCTGCACGCCACCTCCAGCGGCAAGGTGCTGCTCGCGTACGCGGCCGTGCCGGTGCGCAAGGAGGCGCTCTCCGGTCCGCTGGAGCGCTTCACCGAGGCGACGGTCACCGACCCCGACGTGCTGGAGCGGCAACTCTCGGAGATCGCGGTCCGCGGGTGGGGTGCCACCGTGGAGGAGCTGGAGATTGGCCTCAACGCGGTCGCCGCCCCGGTGCGCGACCCCGACGGGCGGGTCATCGCGGCGGTCAGCGTGTCGGGCCCGTCCTTCCGGCTCGCCCCGGAGTCCCTCGCCGGACTGGGACCGCGGCTCGTCGCGGCGGCCGACGAGCTCAGCCGTCGCCTGGGCTACTTCGGCTGACACGACACTCGTGTCGGTGTGTGCACGACGCAACGCTCGTCGTAATATGCAACACCGTCGCCCACCGTCCCAGCTGCGGGGACGACGGGTCCACCGTGTTCGCAGCACACTGTCCGACCGCCGGCGTCTCCCCGCGGAGGCGCCCGACGCCACCCCCGAGGTACCCGCATGACCGCGACCGACCTGCCCGCCAGCCTCATCCGGACGCTGCCCGGTCAGTACTACACCGATCCGGCCGTCTTCTCCCTCGAGCAGACGCGGGTCTTCGAGGCGATGTGGACCTGCGCCGTGCGCTCGGCCGACCTGCCGGCCCCCGGCGCCTTCCGCAAGGTCCAGGTCGGCCGCGAGAGCGTGCTGGTCGTCCGCGGCCGCGACGGGCAGCTGCGGGCGTTCCTCAACATCTGCCGGCACCGCGGCGCGCAGATCTGCACCGAGGACGCCGGTGAGGTCAAGCGGGCCCTGCAGTGCCCGTACCACGCCTGGACCTACGACCTGTCCGGCAAGCTCGTCGCGGCGCCCAACCTCACGAAGATGCCCGACGTCGACCGGGACCGGTACGGCCTGGTGCCGGTGCACCTGCGCGAGTGGCTGGGCTATGCGTGGGTGTGCCTGGCTGACGAGCCGCCGTCGTTCGAGGACGACGTGCAGGGCGCCATCGCCGAGCGGCTCGGCGACCTGGCCGTCATCGACCGCTACGAGCTCGACGCGCTGTCGGTCGGCCGGCGGATCACCTACGACGTCGCGGCCAACTGGAAGCTCATCGTCGAGAACTTCATGGAGTGCTACCACTGCGCGACGATCCACCCGGAGCTCACCGAGGTGCTCCCGGAGTTCGCCGACGGCTACGCCGCGCAGTACTTCGTCGGGCACGGCGCGGAGTTCGGCGAGGAGGTGCGCGGCTTCACCGTCGACGGCAGCGAGGGCTTCGACAAGCTCCCCGGCGTCGAGGACGACCAGGACCGCCGCTACTACGCCATCACGGTCAAGCCGACGGTCTTCGTGAACCTGGTGCCCGACCACGTGATCTTCCACCGCATGTACCCGCTGTCGGCCGACCGCACGATCGTCGAGTGCGACTGGCTCTACTCCCGCGAGGTGGTGGAGTCCGGGAAGGACGTGTCCCGGTCGGTGGAGCTGTTCCACCGGGTCAACGAGCAGGACTTCGCCGCCTGCGAGCGCACGCAGCCGGCCATGTCGTCGCGCGCCTACGCCGACGGCGGGGTCCTGGTCCCCTCCGAGCACCACATCGGGGCCTTCCACGACTGGCTGACCCGGCGCCTGGCCGGCTGACCCGCGCACGGCACCCGGGGACCGGGCGAGGAGGTCGGCTCCGCTGTCCCGCTCCGTCGAGCCGCCGCGGTCGTCGACGCGGGCGGCGGTCGTGCCGCCGGTCGCGAGCACCGTGACGAGTGGCACCGACGGGCCTCCGGAGGTTGCCGGGGGGCACCGTGGGCCTTCCCACACGCCGGCCTCGCGGGTCGAGGGCCGGGAGCGGCCGGACGGCGTACGAGGATGGACGCGTGATGGCACGCAGCAGGGTCGGTCCCGACGACGCCCGGTCGTGGTTGCTCGTCAACGGCGCCCGCCCCGAGCTGTTCGACCCCGCCCACGGGTCGCGCGCCGACCAGGTCGTGCTCGACATCGAGGACGCCGTCGACCCCGCGCGCAAGGACGCGGCCCGGACCGGGGTCGTGCAGTGGCTGTCGGACGGCGACCGGTCGGCGTGGGTGCGCATCAACGACCACGAGACGCCCTACTGGGAGGACGACGTCGCCGCCCTGGCCGGCGTGCCCGGGCTGCTCGGCGTGGTGCTGGCCAAGGCCGAGGCCGCCGAGCACGTCACCGAGACCTTCGACCGCCTCGGCGGGTCGACGCCGGTCCTGGCGCTGGTCGAGTCGGCGCTGGGCATCGAGGAGTCGGTCGGCATCGCCCGCGCCCGCGGCACCTTCCGGCTCGCCTTCGGCAGCGGCGACTACCGCCGCGACACCGGCACCGGCGCCGACGACCTGGCCATGGCCTACCCCCGCTCCCGCCTGGTCGTGGCCAGCCGCATCGGCGGGCTGCCCGGCCCCATCGACGGCCCGACGGTGAGCGCGAGCCTGCCGGTGCTGCGCGAGCAGAGCACGGTCACCGTCTCCCTCGGCCTCACCGGGAAGCTCTGCCTCGATCCCGACCAGGCGCCGGTGATCAACGAGATCATCAGCCCCGCGCCGTCCGACGTCGCCTGGGCGCAGGACTTCCTCGCCGACTTCGAGGCGCGCGGTCAGGTCATCCGCGACGGCAGCGACAAGCCCCGCCTGGGACGCGCCCGCAAGATCGAGCGGCTGGCCCGGACCTTCGGCGTCCAGCCCGCCTGAGCACGGCGCCCCGACCCACCCGATCGGGTGGGTCGGGGGTGGTCCGCGCGGGTGGGCGCGCCGATGGCAGGGCATGGACCTGCGCCGGCTGTGCGAGCCCCGGGACGAGACCGTCGCCGCGCGCGCGTCGAGCGCGCTGTTCCTCGTCGGCGCGTTCCTGCTCACCGTCTACGTGCTGGTGGAGCCGGTGCCGATGCCCGGCTTCGCCCACCCGCTGTCGTGGGCGATGCTCGTCGTTCTGCTGGCGTGCTCGGCCCTGCCGGTCCTGGTGCCGCTGCCGGCGATGACCCGCGGCGGCGTCTGGCTGCTCCTGCCGGTGGCCGGGGTCGTGACGATCGGGGTGCTCGCCCACGTCTTCCCCGACCAGCTCGACGTCGCCCACCTGCTGCTCGGCCTGCCGGTGCTCTTCGCCGCGTCGCAGGTGCGCGCCACGGCGGCCGCTCTGGTCACCGCGCTGGCGATCGGCTTCGACGTCTCGGCCCTGCTGGCCGCCCAGCCGCCGGCCGAGGCGCTCGTCGACGGCCTGTTCGTCGCCGCCGTCCTCGTGCTCACCACGGTGCTGCTGGTCCTGGTGATGGAGCGCATCGACCGGCTGGTCGCCGAGCTGCGGCGCCAGGCCGCCGTCGACGGCCTCACCGGGCTGGTCACCCGCCGGGTGCTCGACGAGGCGCTCACCAGCGCGCTGTCGGCCGCGGTGGCCCGCGAGGGCTCGGCGCTGGTCCTGGTCGACGTCGACTCGTTCAAGTCGGTCAACGACTCCCACGGCCACCCCGTCGGCGACGACGCGCTGGTCCACATCGCCGGGATCCTGCGCGGGCACGTCCGGGCGGCCGACGCCGTCATCAGCCGGCTCGGCGGTGACGAGCTGGCCGTGCTGCTGCCGGGGTGCTCCGCCGCGGTGGCCGCGGCCCGGGCGCAGGAGCTGGTGGACGCCGTCGCCGCCGCGCCGCTGCGGCTGGCCGACGGCACCCTGCTGGCCCTGTCGATCAGCGTCGGCGTCGCGCACGCCCCGAGCCACGCCACCGAGCTGCGGACGCTCTACGCCGCGGCGGACGCCGCGCTGTACGCCGCCAAGCGGGGCGGCCGGGGTCGCGCCCGCGTGGCGGCCGGCTGAGCCGGCGTCTCAGACGGCGGTGGCGGTGAGGAAGGTGCAGATGCCGTCGCCGTACTGCGACCGCTGGCGGATCCCGACCAGCCACAGCAGCGCCATCTCCAGCCGGTAGGCCGCGCGCACCGGACCCCGGTAGAACGTGTCGCCGCCGGCGGTCACCTCGACGTCGCCGAACCCGGCCAGCCGGACGTGCTCGCTGAGCATCCAGTCGGGGAGGATCGTGATGTGCCCCGGCTGGTGGTAGTGCCGCGGGCCGAAGATGTACGGCGCGCCGCGGAGCAGCATCTTCAGCCGTGAGTGCGGGTGCGTGACGTTCGGGGTGCTGACCAGCAGCTTGTCGCCCGGACGCAGCAGCGAGCGGATCGAGCGCAGCACCTGCCGCGGGTTCTCCACGTGCTCGAGGGTCTCGACGCAGACCACCATGTCGAACGGGCCGCGGGTCTCGTCGGTCCAGTCGGGCGTGTCCAGGTCCAGCCGGTGGATCCAGTCGTGCGGCGGGTCGAGGTCGGTGGGGACGACGTCGAAGCCCGCGTCGCGCAGCCGCAGGGCCAGGGCGCCGCAGCCGGAACCGACCTCCAGCACCCGCCCGCCGTCGGGCAGCGCCGCCCGCACCAGCTCCAGCGCGTACTCGTGCACGCCCGGCGCGGCGTGGATGCCGTGCCCCCGGTAGTCGTTGACCGCAGGGGTCCGGCGCCCGGAGGCCTGCTCGACGTCTGCCACCCCCCCACCCTGTCAGCCCTGCCGACCGCCCGGCGACCGCACCCCCGCCGGACGCGGCCCCGCGGTTGCAGAACCATGCGCAGGGTCATTAGCGTCCCGTCCGGACGGGAGGACCCGGCCTGGACCGTGCGACCGAGGAGCCGACCACGTCACCGCAGCCGCACCTCCCCGCCCAGCCTCCCGCGGACGACGCCGTCGTCACGGGATCGCGGGTGACCTCGGCCGAGGGCGCCTCGGTGCGGGAGGTCCGCCGCCGGGTCGCCCGGCACCTGGTCGGCCGGGAGCACGAGCTGGACCTGCTGCTCGCAGCCGTGGCCGCCGGCCGCGACGTGCTGCTGGAGGGTCCGCCGGGGACGTCGAAGTCGACGCTGCTGCGGGCGATCACCGCCGAGTGGGGCGTGCCGCTGGTCTTCGTCGAGGGCAACGCCGACCTGACCCCGACCCGCCTGGTCGGCCACCACGACCCGGCGCGGGTGCTGCGGGAGGACTACACGCCGGAGAACTTCGTGCCCGGTCCGCTGGTGGAGGCCATGCGCGCCGGCGGCTTCCTCTACGTGGAGGAGTTCAACCGCGCGCCGGAGGACACGCTCAACACGCTGCTCACCGCGATGGCCGAGCGCCGGATCGCCGTCCCCCGGGTGGGCACCGTGGAGGCACTGCCGACCTTCCGCGTCGTCGCCTCGATGAACCCCTACGACAACGTCGGCACCGCCCGGCTGTCGAGCTCGGTGACCGACCGGCTGGTGCGGCTGGCGATCGGCTACCAGGACGCCGCCGCCGAGCGCGGCATCGTCGGCCGGCGCACCGGCGTGGAGTCCCCGCGGCTGGTCGCCGACGCGGTGGCGCTGACCCGCGCCACCCGGGAGCGCGACGACGTCCGGCAGGGCAGCAGCGTGCGCGGCGCGATCGACCTGGCGCTGGTGGCCGCCCAGCTGGCCGCCATGCGCGAGGTGCCGCTGCCCGACGAGCCGGCCGTCGAGCCGCCGCGCGGCCTGCCCGCGGACTACACGGCTGCGGTGCTCGACGCGTTGCTGCTGGCGCTGTCGGGGCGCATCGCGCTCGACGAGACGGTGGAGGTCCCGCCCGAGACGGTGCTCCGCGAGATCTGGGAGGACCACTTCCTGCTGCGACCGGCGGCCGCCCGGCCCGGTTGAAGAGAGGTCGCGGCCGACTCGCCGCTGACCCGCCGCCGGCAGGGCGCGCCGCGGGGCGTGCGGCCGCTGCGCCGCCGGCCC